>NZ_JBZVFJ010000063.1:0-21391 GCF_058402725.1 Fundidesulfovibrio sp.
GGGCTGCCGTTGCATGCGGGTCGCTTCGGCGGGCTGGGTGGGAAATGAGCGGCGCGCGGGGTCCAGGGAGGCCAGGCGGGAGCGGATGAACGTGCCGCCGCCGTTCTCGATCATGGCGCGCACGTTGAAGCGGCATTCGCGCGGGGCGTAGAGGCCCGAGAGCAGGCCCGGCCCCATGCCCGAGTAGTAGTGATGGTCCGCAGGGCTCGCCAGGGTGACGTGGTGCCCGGCGTCACGGAAGACGGAGGCCGCCTTGAGGACGCTCAGGTGGGCGTGGCCGCCGCCCAGGAGCAGCAGATGTTTTCCCATGCTGCCCACCATGCGGCAAAGCGGGGAAGAAGGCAAGGGCGGGGACGGCTTGGCCCTGCGGGCACGGCGCGTCCCCGGCGGCCTAGTGCTCTGCGATAAGCCCCAGGCGCTTCATTTCGGCCAGGAGGGCCTTTTCCTCGATGGGCTTCTGGAGGAAGGCCGTGGCGTCTCCCAGGAACATGGCGTTGTGGGTGTCCTCGGCGTCTTCGAGCACCGAGGTGATGATGATCTTGGCCTGTCGCTCCCTGGGCACGCCCCTGTCCTTTTCCACGTCGCGGATTTCGCGCATGGCGGTGGCCCCGTCGATCTCGGGCATGCGCAGGTCCATGCAGACGAGGTCGTAGGGTTTGGCCTGCTTGAGGGCCTGCTGGAAGGCCATGATGGCCTCCTCGCCGTTCTCGGCCACGTCGCACAGGGCGTAGGGGTGGAGGATGTACTCCAGGAAACTGCGGGAGTAGAAGTCGTCGTCGACGATGAGCACGCGCATGACCGTCTCCGGCTGTTGAGGCTGGCCAAGGAAAACAGGCGGTTGAGTTGGTTGTCTAGCCCCGGATTCCATGGGCTGTCAAGGCGTGGCGACAGGGCGCGACCGGGGCGCGACCGGGGCGCGGCCGGGGGGCGGCCGGGGTGCGGGAAGAGCCCGTGCCTATTGGCCGGGAAAGGAGTCCTGGGTCAGGAGGGCCTCGGCCTCCTCGGGCGGCACGGGCTTGGAGAAGAGGTAGCCCTGACCCAGCTGGCAGGCCAGTCCGTGCAGTTCGTCCAGCTGCCCGGGCAGCTCCACGCCCTCGGCCACCACTTCCAGGCCCAGGTTGTGGGCCAGGCCCACGATGGCCCCCACGATGTCGGAGTTCTCCTGGCCGTCGCCCATCTTGCCCACGAAGCTGCGGTCGATTTTCAGGGTGTCCAGGGGGAAGCGGTGCAGGTAGGCCAGGGAGGAGTAGCCCGTGCCGAAGTCGTCGATGCTGATCTTCACCCCCAGGTCCTTGAGGTGGGTGAGCATGCGCGAGGCGAATTCGGCGTTCTCCATGACCTTGGTCTCGGTGATCTCCAGCTTGAGGGTCTCCGGGGGGATGCCCGTCTCGTCGAGGATGGCCTTGATCTCGCCCACCAGGTCGAGGCTCATGAACTGCTTGGCGGAGAGGTTCACGCTCATGGAGAGGGGCGCGCCGTCGGGCCGGAGCTTGAGCCACTGGGCCAGCTGGCGGCAGGCGCTGCGCAGCACCCAGCCGCCGATGACCATGATGAGCCCCGTCTCCTCGGCCACGGGGATGAACTCGGCCGGGGGCACGATGCCGCGCCGGGGGTGGTTCCAGCGCGCCAGGGCCTCGAAACCCTCGATGCGCCCGGAGGCGATGTCCACGATGGGCTGGTAGTAGAGCATCAGCTCGTGGCGCTCCACGGCGAGGCGCAGGTCGGTCTCCATCTGGAGCAGGGAGGTGGCTGTCTGGTGCAGGGTGGGGTCGAAGATCTCGTAGCGGTCCTTGCCCAGGGCCTTGGCGCGGTACATGGCGATGTCGGCGTCGCGCAGGAGGTGTTCGGGGCGTTCGTAGGTCCAGGTTTTGAGCACCACGCCCACGCTGGCCGAGGTGAACACCTGGCGGCCCTGGATGGCGTAGGGCCTGGAGACCTCGGCCATGATCCGCGAGAGGATGTGCGTGGCGTCCAGGGTGCCGGAGATGTCGTCCACGAGCACGGCGAACTCGTCGCCGCCGAAGCGGGCCACGGTGTCCATGGGGCGCAGCGCCTTGCGCAGCCGGTCGGAGACCTCCACGAGCAGGGCGTCGCCGGCCTGGTGGCCCAGGCTGTCGTTGATGATCTTGAAGCGGTCCAGGTCCAGGAAGAAGACGGCGAAGCGGTAGGAGTGCTTGCGCTGGGCGCGGTGCAGCGCCCAGTCCAGGCGGTCCATGAAGAGGATGCGGTTGGGCAGCCCGGTGAGGGCGTCGTGGAAGGCCTGGTGGCGCAGTTGGTCTTCGGCGGTCTTGCGGGCGGTGATGTCCTGGACCATGCCCTCGTAGTACTGGAGCTGGCCGTCCTCGCCGCGCACCTCCCAGGCGGACTCGCTGACCCAGATCGTCGCGCCGTCCTGGCGGCGCAGCTCGGACTCGAAGCCCAGCACCCGGCCCGTGGACGTGAGCAGGCGCATGAATTCGGCGCGCCGGGCGCTGTCCACGTGCTGTGGGCCGGTGAGGCCCTGGGCTTCCATGAATTCTTCAGGCGAGGTGTAGCCGTGGATGCTCGCCAGGGCCGGGTTGGCCGAGACGTAATGCCCGCTGGTGTCGGCCTGGTAGATGCCGTCCAGGGAGTTGACGAAGATGGAGCGGTATTTGGCCTCGGCGCGGCGCAGTTCCTTCTCGGCGCGCTTGCGCTTGGAGATGTCGATGATGGTTCCCTCGAAGTAGAGGGGGCGTCCCGTGGCGTCGCGCACCACGCGGGAATGCTCGCTGATCCAGATGACGCGCCCGTCCTTGCGGTACACCTGGGATTCGAAGGCCGCCACGCGTCCCTCGCGCTCCAGCACGGCGCGGAAATCCTCGCGCCGCTCGGGGTTGACGTAGAGCATGGCGGGGATGTCGGTGCACTCTTCCATGAGCCGCGCGGGGGAGTCGTAGCCCAGGATGCGCGCCAGGGCCGGGTTGGCCGAGAGGAAGCGCCCTTCGGGCGTGGACTGGCAGATGCCCTCCTGGGCGTTCTCGAAGATGGCCCGGAATTTCTCTTCGGCGTGGCGCAGGCGCTCCTCGGCCAGCTTGCGGGCCGTGACGTTCTCCACCGTGCCTTCCAGGAAGCGCGCGCCGCCCGGCCCTTGCACCATGCGCGCCGAGAGGGCCAGCCAGATGGGCTGGCCGTCCAGACGGCTCACCAGCACTTCCAGGCCGGACACCGCGCCCGACTCGTCGAGCCTGCGCCACAGCTCCAGGGCCTGTTCGGGGTCGCCCAGGAAGAGTTCGCACTGTTCGGGTCGGGCCAGCAGCTCCTCCGTGGAGGAGCAGCCCAGGATGGCCGCCAGGGCCGGGTTGACCATGGTGAGCTTCAGGTCCAGGGTGGCCTGGAAGATGCCCATCACGGCGTTGTTCACCACGCTCCGGTACTGCTTCTCGGCCAGGCGCAGGGCCTCCTCGGCCTCGCGCCGGGCGGTGATGTCGATGTAGGTCCAGAACATGCCCAGGGGCGTGCCCCCGACGTTGACGGGGCAGGAGACCACCAGCACGTGGACGCGTTCGCCGTTCTTGCGCACGCGCACGGTCTCGCGCTGCACGGTGGCGCTCATGGTGGCCCGGCGGCGCAGGTCCGAGGAGTCCTCGGCCATGTCGCCGGGGACCACCAGGTCCTGGATCCTGCGGCCCCGCGCCTCGTCCGGGGTGTAGCCGAAGAGTTCCTCGAAGCCGCGGTTGATCTCCACCACGACATCCTGGGCGTCCACCACGGTGATGGCCTGGGGAAAGTTCTCGAAGAGTTGGGCGAAGAAAGCGCCCTGGCGGATGTCCCCGGCGCTCGCGGTGCGCGAGTGCCCCACGAGGTTGCGGGTGAGGCGGCGGCTGAAGGCCAGGGCCAGCTGGTCCTGGCGGGTCAAGCCCACCGGCCCCGCGCCCTCCAGGGCCAGGGCCACCTCCTGCCAGGCGTCCTCGCCGTGGGAGGTCAGCAGCACCGGGAGCCCCGGGCGCAGTTCGCGCGCCAGATTCAGGCAGCGGCCCAGATCGGCTGCCGACAGGGCCGACGAGACCACGAGCATGTCCCACTCGCCCTCCCGCAGGGCGGCTTCAAGGGCCTGCGGACCGTCGGTCCAGGACCAGACCGGATCGAAGGAAGCCTTGGCCAGGCTGGCCGCCAGGTGCTCGGCGGCGTCCTTGCCAGGATGGGTGAAGAGAACTCTGGGACTGCTGCTCACGTTTCACTCACGCGCAAGGGGCCTTGTGCGCCCCGTCGGGTGCCAGAGGCATAGCGGATTTGCGTCGGACAAGGCTAGGAGAAAAAAAGGTCGATTTTTCAATTTGTTGACAGTTCCTGGTCCGTCAGGTGGCGTCCCGCCCGCTCCAGGAAGGCGTCCAGGGCTTCGCGGAAGGCCAGCATGGCCCCGTGCTCCTGTCCGTCCAGGCGGCGCAGCGCCGCCTCCAGATCCAGGCAGGCCCGGGCCAGTGCAGGCGCGCCGAGGCTTCCTGCCAGACCCTTCACGGTGTGCGCCGTCTCGATGAGCGCCTCGCGCTCGCCGCGCGCCAGGCTCTCTGCCATGGCGTCGCCCAGGCTGGCGTAGTCGCGCAGGAAGCTGGCCAGCAGCCTGCGGTACAGGGCGCGATTGCCCATGAGCTGGCCCAGGGCGCGTGTGCTGTCCAGCACCGGGAGCGATCGCCCGCTCCGCGAGGAGCCGAGCAGTTGCGCGGCCAGTTCCTCGAACAGCCTGGCCGAATCCAGGGGTTTGGTGAGGTGTCCGTCCATGCCCGCCGCCAGGGAGCGCTCGCGCTCCTGGCCGGAGGCCCGGCCCGTGAGCGCCACCACGGGGAGTTCGGCGCCTCCGGGCAGGCCACGGATGGCTTGCAGCACCTGATAGCCGTCCATGTCCTGCAGCCCGAGGTCCAGGAGCGCCAGGTCGATGTCGCCGTGGGCCAGTTCCCTCAGGGCGTTCTCGCCGTCCTCGGCCAGCACGGCCTCCACGCCGCCCAGGGCGAGCATGCGGGCGGCCGTGTGGCGGCTCAGGGGGTCGTCCTCCACCACGAGCACGCGACGGCCGACCAGGCGCTGATCCACGGGGAGGGGCGTTGCGGACGCCGCATTCCGAGGGTCGGTCGGGTGTCCCTTCGAGGCGCGGCCCTGAGCGGAGGGGGCCGCGTTCCGGTCCAGTACGGCGGCAATGGTTTCCAAGGCCTGACGGCAGGCGTCCAGGATGCGCAGGAGGTTGTCGCGCTGTGTTGCGGAAAGCCCCCCGGCGTGCAGTGTCAGTTCGGCGAGTCCCATGGCGGCGTTCAGGGGGGTGCGCAGGTCGTGCCCGAGGGCGGAGAAATCCACCGGGGGGGGCGGCTGGAGGGACAGGTCCGTGACGTCCATGACCGCGCTGAAGGCCCCGGTGAAGCGTCCGAGCGGGTCGTGCACGGCGCACGTCCGGATGGCCGCCGTGGTGGATGCGCCGTCCGGGCGGGTGACGCGTTGCAGCGCGGAGTAGGCGCGCACGCGGCCCTGGGCCATGTTCTGGAATCGCTTCCAGGCAGCGGCGCGCTCTTCCGGTGCCAGGAGCGTCAGAAACGAGGCGTCTGCGATGCGGGAGGGTTCAATTCCTGTCCAGGCTGCCACGTTGCTGCTGGCGTAGCTCAGGCTTCCCTGGCGGTCCAGGGCGAGGAAGGCGCAGTCCAGGCCTTCGAGCAGTGCCTCGGCGTCGCCTTGGGGACGCTCCATGCGCTCCGGCGCGTCCGCCTTTGCCTCAGCGAGTTGAAGCACGAAGAGCAGCCGGAGGGTGTCGCCCTCGCGCAGGCAGCCGCAGCGGATTTCCGCGAGCCGCGTTTCACCCGTCGGTCCGTCGATCCTGCAGGGCTGCGTGCCGCCCTGGCCGCGCATGGCCATGGCGGCCAGGCGTCCCACGTCGCCGTCGTCGAGGTGGAAGAGCCGGGCCAGGGGCGTCCGGGCCAGGGCGTCCGGCGTCCGGCCCAGCAGGCGGGAGGCGGCCTCGTTGGCCTCCGCGACGCAGAGGGTGGAGGGGTCGGCCAGAAGGAGCGCCGCCGGGTTGGACAGGAACATGCCCCGACCCATACGGCGCGCGTCCGCGAGCTCTCTCCGGGCCTTCTCTCTCGCGCGGATCTCTGCGGCGAGCCTTTTGCACACGCACTTCAGACGCTGCGTCCGGCGTTGGGACAGGGCGCGCAGGCGCGCGGACCCCTTGTGCAGAATCCTGGACAGGAACAGGACCGCAAGGCCCGCTGCGGCCGAGGCCGCAGCAGCCCAGGGCATGCCGCGAGCCGGCTGGTCGGGGCGGCCCATGCGCAACGTCAACTCCATGCCCGACAAGACCAGCGTGCGGGCCGTCTCCTGCAGGTTGTCCTCCCAGCCCGCGCCCGCCAGACGCAAGGTTCCCTGTCCGGCGGACTCCTCCAGGAGGAAGGCCACGCCGCTTTGGGACAGGGTGTCCAGTCCGGCGCGTTCAACCAGTCGTTCCACGCCCATGAACGCCACGGCCATGGCCCGGGAGAGGCCGGCACTGTCGAACGGCGCGCGCGCGTAGAGCGCGCGGACGCCGTGTCCCAGACGCAGGGAGCCCAGGGAAAGGCTCTGGGGGTCGTCCGGGCGTTCGCGTCCCGCGCGCGCGAGGGGGGCCAGGCCCGGCAGCTCCATGCCGGTGAGGGGTTCGAAGCCCCGGGCCGGATAAACCTGTGTGACCAACCCGGCATCAGCCAGGCAGAGGGTTTCCACGGCGGGGAAGATGTTCATGGTGGCGCGGGCGTGCTCGCGCAGGTTCGCCCCATGCTCCGCGCCGCGCTCGCGCGAGGCCAGGGCGGACAGGACCCTTGCGGCGTCCACGAGCTGGCCCAGCAGTGCGCGGATGTCCTCCGCCTTGGCGGTGCAGAGCGTCTCGAGGCCTGCCCGGTCCTGCCGGCGCTCCTGTTCATTCACGAGGACGAAGTGATAGAACCCCGTCCCTGAGACGAGGAGGAACAGGAGCGCTTGAACGAGGCAGGCCTTTACTTTTTCCATGTTGCGCCCGCCGGTTGCCGACGGCAAGGCCTTCATCTCAGATGCACTACGGTTTGTAAACGCGTGCAAAACGAAGGCCCCGTCCGTAGCCGGACGGGGCCTCGCAAGCCGAATGCAGGCCGGGTCTAGAAAAGGCCCAGCAGGGAGAGGCCCAGGAGGGCCAGGCCCACCACGGCCACGCGCTTCACCCACAGGGGGCTGATGCGCTTGGCGATCTGGGGGGCGATGTAGCCGCCCAGGATGGCGGCCGGGAACATGATCAGGAAGAAGGTCAGGTCGAAGTTGCCGAACTGGTAATGGCGGATGGAGCTCATGGCGGTGTTGAAGAAGATGGCCAGGAGCGAGCTGCCCACCACCAGGTACATGGGCAGGCCCAGCACAACGGTCATCAGGGGCACCATGAAGGGGCCGCCGCCGAAGCCGAACATGGAGGCCACAATGGCCAGGATGAAGGCCCCGATGCAGCCGATCACGATGTTCACCTTGAACTCGTGGCCCCAGAATTCAACGATCATATACATGGAATGTCTCCTTTCGCTCTCTGGTTAGGCCTTGGCCTTGGCGTTTTCCTCGGCGCGCTTCTTGAATTCCTTGAGGATGGCCTGCTCCTTCTTGTTCTTTTCCAGATACCCGGGGGTGGTCTGCCAGAACATGAGGGCGCCCAGGACGAGGAGGATCCAGCCGAAGACGAACTTGAACTGGTCGAGGGTGATCAGTTCCGTGAGCTTTGGCCCGATGAAGCCGCCGGCGGCCATGGCCAGGCCCATGACCACGCCCAGCTTCCAGCTGATGAACTTGATCTTGGAGTAGTTCACGATGCCCGAACCCTGGGAGAAGAGCACGGTGGGGGTGACGGTGCCTGCCACCACGGTGTGGGGCAGCACGGGCCAGATGGAGAGCAGGATGGGGTTGAGCAGGAAGCCGCCGCCCGCGCCCATGAGCACGCCGAACACGCCGATGCCCAGGGTGAGCAGGAAGGGGTAGATGATGTTCATGGAGGTACCGGCGTTCTCCATGTAGAGCACGGGGAAGGCGATGGAGTTCTCCACCACGGCGGGGGCGCTCTTCTCTTTGTCGGCATAGGCCACGATGCTGTACTTGCCGGGGGCGCTTCCGTCGGGGATCTTCACCACGGCGGAATACGCGCCGTCGGGGGCCACGTCCACGGTGGCGGAGAGCAGCTTGCCCTTGTTGCGGAAACGGGCCTTGGTGAGCTGCATGGAGCGGCGCTTGGTCTCCTGGGCGTCGAGCTTGGGCAGGGGTTCTCCGCGCGAGCCGAGGATGGAGGCCATGATGGTGGACTGGAAGGCGTCGATGGCGATCTTGGACGGGACGTTGTAGGCCACGTCCGCGCCGAGCTCCTTGAGCACCTGCGAATACTGGAACTTGGGCCCCGACCCCGCGACCTTGGAGAGGGCCTCGGCCTTGTCCTTGGGCAGATAGATCTGGTAGAATGCGGGCAGGCCTTCGGTGAGGTAGAGCTTGTAGGGAGGCGGGGTCTCGGGGTTGGGCTTGGCGCTGTCGAAGAACACCGAGCGCACCTTGTTGTCGTTCCAGACTTCCAGGTACACGCCCTTGCCCGCAGGGGCCTTGCCCGTCACCTTGACCTCGCCGCCGTTCTTCAGGGCGGTCTTGTCCACGTTCAGGGTGATGGCGCCCGAGGCGGGGGCCGCGGCGGCGGCAGGGGCCTGGGCGGGGTCTGCCGCCTTGTCCTGGGCCTGACCGAAGGGCACGTAATACGACGCCATGACCAGGCACAGCATCACCATCGCCACAATCGCACGTTTTCTCGACATCGCTAGCGTCTCCTTGTGTCCACGGTTCCCGCGCCGGGGCGCGGCCTCACTCTCGCCAAGGGCCTAGTGTTGCGTCCTCAAAATCCGTCCATACGGATTGTCAAGACAAGCAGCCAAAACCATTGATATTCATTTTGAAAAACACATTCATGTTTTTCAACGTCGCGAAACTAGAGCCCCCCTTCCTCCAACTGGTGCTTCAAAAGCTTTTCGCCCCACGAGGCCCGCACCGAGCGCGAGGCCACGTTGGGCCGCACGAACTCCAGGGCGTGGGCGCAGCAGCCCGTCACGCACGCCGGATTCTTCCCGGCGTCGAGCCGGTCGCGGCAGAAGTCGCACTTGATGGCCTTGCCAGAGGCCTCGTCCCACTGGGGGACGTTCCACGGACAGGCGATGATGCAGGCCTTGCAGCCCACGCAGAGCTTGGTCTGCACGAAGACGATGCCGTCCTTTTCGCGCCGCGTCATGGCCCCGGTGGGGCAGGCGGAGACGCACCAGGGCTCCTCGCAGTGGAAGCAGGGCATGAACAGGCTCATGATCCTGGGCTTGCCCGCCTTGTTCACCGGCCCGACGCTGACCAGCTGGCCGAGCCTGGCGCCCAAGGGAACCCGGTTCTTGGACTTGCAGTGCACCTCGCAGGCCTTGCAGCTGATGCAGCGTTTGGCGTCGGTCTTGATGTAGTAGAGGCTCATGCTTTCCCCCGCGGCCCGAAGCCGCCTTGGCTGTTTCCGCCGGATGCCTCCGGGGGGCGTCCCCCGTCGTCCCGACGCGCCCCCGCGCGCGGTCCGCTCCGGCCCTGTCGGTCTACTCTATCGGGTGTATCTATCGGTACCCTTGGGAATATTAAATTCTGTCGATACTCCCTGGAAGTATTACACCCTGGAAAGAAAAGCGCAACTGCTTCTCTTCTTGTGAGAAACCTTCGCAGTCCGTCTTGTCGCAACGTCCCTGGCCCTGTCCGGCAGGTACGACCTCCCGAAGGGCGCTTCCGGCTGCGGTCCGCCCACCCTGGCAGCCTCGAAGGCCGACGTCCGCTTCGCCGGCCGGAGGAGCGACTGGGTGGATCGCTTCGCCGGTAACGCGCTGCAACAAAAGGCTTTTCAAGGGGTCTCCCAAAGCAGTGCGTCTTCCCGCGCTCTTTCCGAACATGCCGTGGCGGCCTGGAAATCACACCGCAACAGTATGGATTGTTTTCTTCCAGAGTGCGCCCCGACTCCATACGGTCAATTCGCCGTCACGACAAGCCATGTTATTATTATCCCAAGCGCCGCGCCGTCTTGTCATGATTTTTCGGAACTGTTACGGAGGTGGACAGCGGTTGGATGCTTCCGCTCTTGCAACCGCGCACCCCAGATTGTTCCAACCGCGATTCAGCCAGGAGGCGTTCATGTCCAAGAAGGAAGTCTTCAGCGTCTGCGGCATGTGCACCGTGCGCTGCCCCATTCTGGTGGACGTGGAAGACGGCGAGGTCCGTTTCATCCAGGGCAACCCCAACTCCCCGCTCAAGGGCGCGCTCTGCGCGCGCGGAGCGGCAGGGCCCGCCCTCGAAGCCGACGCCGAACGTCCGCAGCACCCCATGATCCGCACCGGAGCGCGCGGCGAAGGCAAATGGGCCCGCGTAAGCTGGGACGAAGCCCTCGACCACGTGGCCGGCAAGCTCAAGGAGCTCATGGAGCGCCACGGTCCGCGCACCGTCCTCTTCTCCGACCGTGGCGGCCCCTTTGTCGACCTGCACCAGGGCTTCATGCGCGCCATCGGCTCGCCCAACTACTGCAACCACGACGTCTCCTGCGCCCGCAACGTGCAGCACGCCTGCCGCTCCGTGACGGGGCTGGCCCGCACCGACCTGGTGTACGACTATTCCAACGCCAAGCACGTCGTGCTCCAGACGCGCAACATCTTCGAGGCCATCAACGTGGCCGAGGTCAACAGCGTGCTGGACGGCATCGCCAAGGGCGCGGAGCTCACCTGCATCGACATCCGCGCCACGGTCACGGCCTCCAAGGCGGACAACTTCTTCATGATCCGCCCCGGCACCGACTACGCCTTCAACCTGGCCGTGATCCACGAGCTGCTCCACAAGGGCCTCTACGACAAGCACTTCGCCGAGCTCTGGATCAAGGACCTCGACCGCCTGCGCACCTTCGTGGAGCCCTATTCGCCCGAGTTCGCCGCCCGCGAGTGCGGCGTGGAGGCCAAGGCCATCGTGCAGCTGGCCAAGGACCTCTCCAAGGCCGCGCCCCACGTGATCTGGCACCCCGGCTGGATGACCGCCCGCTACAAGGACTCCTTCTACGTCAGCCGCACCGCCTACATCATCAACGCCCTGCTGGGCTCCATCGGGGCCAAGGGCGGCCTGCCCCTGGCCAGCACGCCCAAGGACGTGGGCCGCAAGGGCATCAAGAAGCTCGTGGACCTCTTCCCCAAGCCCGAGGAGAAGCGCGCCGACGGCGTGGGCTGGAAGCTCCCCGCCCACGACGCCGGGCCGGGCCTGCTCCACAAGGCCTTCGAGGCCATCGAAACCGGCGACCCGTACCCCGTCTCGGCCTACATCGCCATGCGCCACGACCCTCTCATGGCCATGCCCGACCCCGACGCCATCCGCCGCATCTGGGACAAGCTGGACCTCCTGGTGGCCGTCACCTTCTCCTGGTCCGACACGGCCTGGTACGCCGACGTGGTGCTGCCCATGTCGCCGTATCTCTCGCGCGAGTCCATCATCGCCCAGAAGGGCGGCCTCAAGCCCCAGTTCTTCTACCGCCAGCGCGCCCTCCAGCCCCGCTTCGAGACCCGCGCCGACTGGGAGATCCTGTCCGGCCTGGCCGAACGCCTGGGCATCGAGGGTTTCGCCTTCAAGTCCATCGAGGACATCTGGAACTACCAGCTGGACGGCACCGGCGTCTCCATGGCCGACCTGGACAAGAAAGGCTTCGTGGGTCTGGCCGCCGACCCCCGCTACCTCTCCGTGGAAGACCTCAAGTTCGCCACGCCCTCGGGCAAGCTGGAGATGGTCAGCGAGAAGTGGGAAAAGGCCGGGTACGAGTCCCTGCCTGTTTACGTCTCGCCCCAGTCGCCCCCGGCGGGCAAGTTCCGCATCGCCTTCGGGCGCGTGGGCACCCACACCCAGGGCCACACCGTGAACAACCCGCTGCTCAACGAGCAGTTCCCCGAGAACGTCCTGTGGATCAACACCGCCAGGGCCAAGGAGCTGGGCGTCAAGGACGGCGACGCGGTGACCGTTTCCTCCAACGGCCACACGGGGCGCATCAAGGCCTTCGTCACCGAGTTCATCCACCCCGAGGCGGCCTTCATGGTCCACGGCTTCGGCCATCGCCTCCCGGTGGAGACCAGGGCCAACGGCAAGGGCGTCTCGGACAACGAGCTCATGCCCGGCGGCCTGGGCGTGGAGTCCGCCCCGGGCGGCGGCCTGGCCATGCAGGAGTTCTTCGTTTCCGTGCAGAAGGCCTAGGGTCGCGTAGAGTGAAATGAAAGGCCCGGACGGTTCTCCGTCCGGGCCTTTTCCGTCTTTTCGACGGGCGCGATACGGCCTAGGATAGGGCCATGAAACGACCGCTTCTCGCCCTGGCCTTGTTGCTCATGGTCTCGCTCCCGGCCCTGGCCCAGGACGTTCCGGGCGATTCCCCCAGGGATCTCCCGCTGCCCCGACCCCTCTCGCCCAACGTGCCGGACCTCAGGAACCGACTCGCCGCCCTGGAAACCAGGCCCCGCACCGCCGAGAACGCCCTGGCCCTGGGCGTTCTGCGCTTCCAGAACCGCCAATGGCAGGAGGCCCTGCCCCTGCTGGAGCCCCTGGCGTCCGGTCGTTCCCCCCTGTCCGCCTGGGCGGCGCTCTTCGCCGGGGCGGCGCGGCTGCGCCTGAACGACCCCGCCGGGGCGCTCGCGCATCTGGGTTCCGTTGACCCGTCCGATCCGGTCCTTGGGGCCGAGGCCCTGCTCGTCTCCGCCTACTGCCTGGAGGCCCAGAGCTCGCCAGAGGCCCTGGCGCGCTACCGCCGCTTCCTGGACCTGCCGGACCAGCCCCTGCGCGCCGTGGCTCTCTGGCGGTCCGCCCCCCTGGCCGCCGCGGCGGGAGACGCCCGCGCCGCCGGGGAGACCTACCGGGAGCTGTTCACCAGCCTGCCCTGGACCGCCTCGGCCGAGAAGGCCCTGCCACAGGCCCAGGCCCTGTTCCGCGCCGGTCGCTCCTCCTACGACCCTGATTCCGCCGAGGCCCTGCGCGCGCGCATCGAGACGCTTCTGGACCGATCCCAGGCCGCCAAGGCCCTGCCGCTGCTCGACCGCTACGCCGCCGCGCCCGGGTCCGACCCCTTCCGCGCCGCCTACCTGAGGGGCAAGGCCGCCTACAGCCGGCGCGACACCGAGACGGCCGTCCAGCTCTTCGAGGACGCGGCCCGTTCGCCCGATCCCACCTTGGCCGCGTGGTCGCTCTACCACCAGGGGCGCGCCCTCTGGCGCTTCTCGGGGCCGGAGGACGCAAGGGCCATGGAGGGGCTGTTGAGCCGGGCCCTGGATGCCTCCCGCTCCCTGCCCGACGGAGCCGACCTGGCAGAGGCTTCGCGCAGGCTGCTCCTGCTCCTGGCCGTGGAACGCGGACGCTTCGCCGAGGCGCTGCCTCTGGCGCGCGCCCTGGCCGACTCCGGCCCCGAGCCCACCGAATCCCGCGAGCAGGCCGCGTGGCTCGCGGGGCTTCTGCGCCACGCCCTGGGCGACCAGGCCGGGGCCGTGGGGGATATGGCCGCCTTCCTGGAGCGCTTCCCCAATTCCGACTACGCCCCGGGGGCCTGGTACTGGACCGGCCGCGCGCGTCTGGAAGCGCGCGATCCCGAGGGCGCGCGCCAGGCCCTGCGCCGGGTGCTCGCGCGATGGCCCAACGGCTACTACGGCATGCTGGCCTCCCGGCGTCTGGCGGCCCTGGACGCGGCTGCGGGCGTGAGCGTTCCGGCCGTGGCGCTCGCAGGGAGCGGACCGGGTTCCACTCAGGCGTCCGTCCCGGTCAGCGCTTCTGGGATCGGGTCGGCGTCCGTTCCGGCGGCTGCCCCTGGCTCCGGCCCGGCTGTGGCTGAAGGCGTCGCCAAGGTCTCGTCCCAGGCGACCGGCGTGCTCTCAGCTCAGGCTCCGACACCGACGTCCGTTGCGTCCGGGGTTGGCGTTGGCGCGCCGCTCCCTGTCGCCGGGGACCCGCCCGCCTGCCCGGACGCGGCCGCCTCGGCCCCGCCCGGCGCGGCCCCCTATCTGGAACGGGCCGCCCTGCTGGAAGCGGCGCTCCTGCCCGAGTTGGCCGAGCGCGAGCTTGCGGCGCTGGTGCAGCTCCATCCACAGGACCCGGCCAGCGTGCTGCGCTACGCGCGCCTGGCCGAGAGCCTGGGCAACCACGCCGCCGCCGTGCGCGCCGTGGGGCGGGGCTTCCGGGCGTGCCTGGCCAGGGGCTCGCGGGAGGCGCTGGCCCCGCTGCGGGAGCTGGTCTACCCCAGCCGCCACGGCGAGCTGATCGAGCGCAACCTGGCGGGCAGCGGCGTGTCCCCGGACATCATCCGGGGGCTCATCCGCCAGGAGAGCTTCTTCGACCCCGACGCCGTGAGCGGCGCGGGCGCGGTGGGGCTCATGCAGCTTCTGCCCTCCACGGCCAAAAGCCAGGCCGAGAAGTACGGGGAGAAGGGCTTCAAGACCGAGAGTCTCAAGGACCCGGCCGTGAACATCCGCTTCGGGGTTCGCTATTTCCTGGAGCGCTACCGCGAATACGGCGGCAGCCTGCCCCTGACCCTGGCGGGCTACAACGCCGGGCGGGTGAAGGTGGGCGTGTGGCGCGAGTTCCTGGGCGGCCTGGACCAGGAGTTGTTCGTGGAGTTCATTCCCTACACGGAGACCAGGGACTATGTGAAAAGGATTCTGGGGAACCAGGCCATGTACGGGCTGTTGTATCCGGCAGCCCGCTGAGGCCCGTCCGTCAGCGCCCTTCCGTTCCAGTCCGGCCGGGGCAGCCAGTGCGGCCCGGCTCAGCCCTCTCCATGCCCCTCGGGCGCGTCGAGCCGCCCCGGCCGCAGCAGGACCAGGCAGTGCTTGAGCATGAGCCAGGCGCTCCAGGCCAGCAGCGCCGCGCCGATGCCGAAGAGGAGCAGCTCCTCCTGGCTGGTGTTCACGATGGAGTCCGGCAGCTTCACCAGGGCCACGCACACCTCCATGAAGAGCCCCAGCAGCAGGTAGCACAGGCCGTATTCGTGGCAGTGGTGGTCCACGGCGGCCTGGGTCTTGTCCTCGTGTTCGGGGTAGAGCCTGAAGATGTTCATGAAGGCGTGGCGCTCCTCGATGGCCACGCCGTAGCCGATGAGGATCACGCCCAGGTTCTCCACGATGTCCTCCATTTCCTTCGTGTTGTCCTGGGCGTTGAACAGCAGGGGCGCGAGTTCGTGGAGCGAGAGGACGCCGATGGTCACGAGTAGCGCGTTGATGAGCACGATGCTGTAGCGGCTGGTCAGGGCCAGCAGGAGCCTCACGAGCAGGGGAGGGGACGGTTTCACGGCGGGAACTCCTGGGCGGCCGGGCGCGTGCGGCGCAATACGTCTGAAAGAAATTTTTTCGCAACGCTATACGATGCGCCCGGGCTTGTCATCACGCCCGCTTGGCGGCCCTCACTCCTCGAAGATCCGCCCCCGCTTCACGGCGGCCTTGCCGTGCTTGTCGCGGATGGCGTCCACGGCGCGGTCGAGCTTGGAGGTCTTCTGCCGGACCGGGTCCTCCAGCAGGGCCAGCTGGCGCGGCCCCCTGGCGAAGTTGGAGACGCCCACGCCGATCAGGCGCACGGCCTTGGCCAGGCGTTCCTGGTCCAGCAGGCGGCAGGCCGTGGCGAAGATCTCCTCGTCGGCGTCGGTGGGCTCGGGCAGCGTGTGGCTGCGGGTGATCTGCTTGAAGTCGCTGAACTTGATCTTGAGCGTCACGGTGCGGCCTGTCAGCCCGTGTTTGCGCAGGTCGCGCCCCACGCGCTCGGCCTGGCGCAGGAGCCAGCGCTTGAGGGCCTCGGGGTCCGTGAGGTCCTTCTCGAAGGTGTTCTCGGCGCTGGAGGACTTGGGCTCGCTGCTGGTGGAGATGTGCGTGGAGCCCCGCCCGCCGGCCCGGGCGTGCAGCGCCAGGCCCCACTCGCCAAGGCGCGCCTCCCAGAATTCGGCCGAGTAGCGCAGCACGTCCCCGCAGGTCTTCACGCCCAGGGAAGTCAGGCGCGGCAGGGTCTTGCCCCCCACGCCGGGGATCTTCCCCACGGGCAGCTCGCGCAGGAAGGCCTCCACCTCGTGGGCCTCGATGACGGTCACGCCGCCCGGCTTGCGGTAGTCCGAGGCGATCTTAGCCAGGAACTTCACCGGGGCCACGCCCACCGAGCAGGAGAGCCCCACCGCTTCGCGCACCCGGGCCTGGAGCCTTCGCGCCAGCTCCTGCGGGGGGCCGAAGAGCCTGCCGGTGCCGGTCACGTCCATGTAGGCCTCGTCCACGCTGGCCTGCTCCACCAGGGGCGAGAACTCGCCCAGCACGGCCATCACCTGGCGCGATATTTCGCCATAGCGCCTCATGCGCCCGGCCACGAACACTCCCTGCGGGCAGAGCCTGCGCGCGTGGGCCACCGGCATGGCCGAGCGCACCCCGTAGGCCCGCGCCTCGTAGGACGCGGCGGACACCACCCCCCGGTCGCCCTTGCCCACGATCACGGGCAGGCCCCGCAGCGACGGGTCGTCCAGCTGCTCCACCGAGGCGAAGAAGGCGTCCATGTCCAGATGGAGGATGCGCGTCACGTTGTCCATTGACTTGCCGCCCGGATCGGATGGATAGGCTTGTGATGCCCGCCTCGCGGGCGTCCGGGAAACCCATAGCCCAAGGACCAGACAAATGAAACTCGCCGTCGGATTCGCCGGGATGGGCATCATGGGCAAGGCCATGGCGCGCAACGCCGCCAAGGCCGGCCACCATGTGGCCGTGTACAACCGATCGCCCCTGGCCTCGGGGGACGCCGAAGGCCTGGAGATTGCCGCCACCCCACTGGAGCTGGCCCGATGCCGCGACGTGCTGGTGCTCATGCTCACCGGTCCCGAGGCCGTCGACGCCGTGCTCTGGGGCGAGAACGGCATGGGCCCGGCCCTGGGCCCGGGCAAGACCGTGGTGAACATGAGCACCGTCCCCCCGGTCTACTGCGCCTCCCTGGCCGGGAGGCTCGCGGCGGCCGGGGCCGTGCTGGTGGACGCGCCGGTGTCGGGTTCCAAGGTCCCGGCCCAGCAGGGCGCGCTGGTGATCCTCGCGGGCGGCCCGCGCGACGCCGTGGACGCCCTGGAACCCCTGTTCTTGTCCATGGGGAAGAAGGTTGTCTACTGCGGCGAGGCCCCCAAGGGTTCCATGATGAAGATGTCCGTGAACCTGCTTCTGGCCTCCATGATGGAGGGCCTTTGCGAAATGCTCGTGTTCGGGCGCGCGGGGGGGCTCTCGGACGAGGCCATGCTCCAGGTGGCCCTGGGCGGGCCGCTTGCCTGCGACCTCTTCAAGGTCAAGGAACAGATGCTGTTGCAACGCAAGTTTCCGGCCCAGTTCCCGCTCAAGCACATGCACAAGGACCTGCGCTTCGTCACCGACACGGCCACCGACATGCGCTGCCCGGCCCCCAGCGCCTTCACCAACCTCCAAATCTTCAACCAGGCCATGTCCAAGGGCCTGGGGGAGCTGGACGTCGCCGCCGTGGTCGAGGCCCTCGAAGGCATGGTCTGATCCGGCCTCCGGGAGGGGGCGCTAACATCCGGGACCGTTCTTGACGCCGCCCTCCAGCCGGTGCAGGGGAGAGGCGCGCCTGCGCGCCAGAGCAGGGCCGTAAAGCTGACAGAGGCGCGCCTGCGCGCCACGGAGGTTACTCATGGATGCCCTCGACTGCCTCTTCACCCGGCGCTCCATCCGCAAGTTCACCGCCGACCCGGTGGACCCCGTAGCCCTGAACACCGCCCTGGAGGCCGCCATGAGCGCTCCCAGCGCGGGCAACGCCCAGCCCTGGCATTTCGTCCTGGTGCGCGAGCGCGCCTTGCTGGACGCCGTGCCGGGTTTCCATCCGTATGCGGCCATGTCGCGCCAGGCCCAGGCGGGCGTGCTGGTCTGCGCCGATCCGGCGCTGGAGAAATATCCCGGCTACTGGCCCCTGGACTGCGCCGCCGCCGTTTCGAACCTGCTGCTGGCCCTGCACGCCCAGGGGCTGGGGGCCGTGTGGGTGGGCGTGTGGCCCGAGGCCGACCGGGTGGAGAACTTCCGCAAGCTTCTGGGCGTGCCCGCCCAGGTGATCCCCCACAGCTGGGTTCCCGTGGGCGTTCCAGGGCAGCCCGCGCAGCGCGCCGACCGCTTCCGGCCCGAGCGCGTCCACGAAAACCGCTGGTAACCAGCCATCCAAGGAGTATCGGTCATGAAGACATCCCTCGGGGCCAAGACCCTGGCCTCTCCCACACCTGCCTGGGTGGTCTGCGCCTACGACCAGGCCGGAAAGGCCACCGGCGCCACCATCGCCTGGGGCGGCATCTGCTGCTCCAAGCGGCCGTGCCTGGCCATCTCGCTGCGCGCCGCCACCTACACCCACGGCTGCATCATGGCCCGCCGCGCCTTCACCGTGTGCATCCCGAGCCAGGACCAGGCCGCCGTGACCGACTACTTCGGCATGGCCTCGGGGCGCGACGCCGACAAGTTCGCGGTGGCGGGGCTCACGGCGGCCAAGAGCCAGCTGGTGGACGCCCCCTTCATCGAGGAGTTTCCGCTCGTGGTGGAGTGCCAGCTGGCCCACGTGCACGAGCTGGGGCTGCACACCCAGTTCGTGGGCGAGATCAAGGACGTGAAGGCCGATCCCGGCGTGGTGGGTCCCGAGGGGCGCATCAACCTGGAGAGCATGGGCACGGTGCTCTACGCCCCCGGCTCCCGGCAGTACTTCGGCCTGGGGCCGCTCCTGGGGCCTGGCTTCGCCCTGGGCGGGTCGTACATGAAGTAGCGGAGAGCTCCCGGCCGGACGCGTGCGGCGTCCGGCCCGGCGGAGCCGTGACGCTCCGTCGCGATTGCGGGGAGACGTCGAGCGCGCTGGAAGCGGTCTTCGTCTGGCGGGCCGTCAGCAGCAGGTGGAGGAGCCGTCGCCCCCGCAGTCGCACGAGGGCGGACCGCCGGTGATCCAGCCGTGGATGATGGCCCGGGCGCAGCCCACGCCCTGGCTCACCTTCAAAGCCCCCTCGGGGCAGTTGAGGGCGCAGGCTCCGCACTCCATGCAGGCCCCGGGGTCGGCCAGCCGGGCCTTGCCGGGTTCGTGGCCGAACACCGCGTGGGGGCACACCTCGCGGCACGCGCCGCACCCCGTGCAGAGGGATTCGTCCAGCGTGAGGGTTGCCACGCCCTCGATGTAGCGCAGTGCGTTCATCGCGTCGTCTCCTACCAGCCCAGGCCCCAGCGCCACAGGGCCAGGGCCGCCAGCAGCCCGGCGGCCTGGGCGGGGATGGCCCTGCGCATCTCGCGTTCCACGCCCGTGGGCGAGGTGTATGTGGAAGATCCCGTGAAGTGCATGCCCCACCAACTGCCGCCCACCACAGCCCCCAGCCACGCCCCGGCCGCTCCCGCCGCCGGGAGCCCCGCCAGCAGCGCTGCCGCGCCCGCCAGGAATCCCGCCTCGGCCCCCTTCAGGCTGAAGGCGCGGCCCGGCAGCCGGGGCAGGAGCAGCGGCATGAGCACGTTGCCCGCCAGGAATCCCAGAACAAGCGACCCCATGCCCCAGCACAGGCCCGTGAAGGCCCGGGCAAGGTTGAACCAGCCGCTGCCGAGCCCAGCCAGCACGAAGAACGCCGCAGCCGCCCAGGCGAACGTCATGCGTTCGTTGGAGAATTCCACCAGCCCCACCTTCACGCGTTCGGCGGCCGGGAAGTCCACGCGGCGCATGGCGGGCGTGGCCTTCATCCCGGCGGCCAGGTAGGCGGGCAGGTCGGCCGCGCGCACCGGGCCGAAGAGCGCCCGGAAACCGCTGTCGGCCTTCACCTCCCGGGCGTTCACCCCGGGCGCGCCCAGTTGCGGGACCACCACCCGGCGGTGGCGCACCACGCGCTCCAGGCCCACGGCCTGGATGCGCCGGACCAGTTCGTGCGTGCCGAACGTGCCCTTGCCCGCCGCGCACCACACGTTCACGCCCTTGGTGTCCAGCACCAGCAGCCAGGCGTCCAGGCCCGCAAGCTCCCGGCGCAGGGCGTCGAAGGTGAGCTTGTAGTTGGCCGTGGCCAGCACCGGGCTCTCCGGCCCAGGCGAGCCAACGGCGTAGAGCCCCGGGGCCACGCGGTAGCTCCCGCGTCCCACGCCCAGGCGCACCAGGGCCACGCCCAGGCGGTCGGGGCGCTCTAGGCGGGTCTTCACCACCGGCACGGGTCCGGCCGGGGTCTCCAGGAAACGCTCCACGAAATGCCAGCGACGGTAGCCGGGGATCTCCGGCAGGGCGGGCGCGGCCGGGCCGCAGCAGGAGGACGCCCCCGAAGGGGCGCAGCACGAGGGGGCCGGATCGGGAGTGCAGCAGGGAGACGCGCCCGCCCCCGGACCAGACGCGGCCGCAGGCGCGCAGCATGACGGAGCGCCCGCCCCCGGACCAGGCGCGGCCGACGGAGCGCAGCACGGCCGGGAGGGCGGCGCGCAGCATGGTGAAGCATCCGCCTCGGGACCAGGCGCGGCCGACGGAGTGCAGCATGGTTGGGGCGCAGGGGTGCAGCACGAAGGGGAAAGGGGGGCTCCCTCTTCCGGGGGACGCCGGGGCGAAGCGCCCGCGTCCGACCGGCCGGGCGCTCCGGGAAGGATCAATTCTCGCATGGGGAGGTCTTGCCTCCGACGCCGCGTTTTTGCAAGATGACGCATGACCGACCAAAGCCCGGCCCAGCAGTCCCTGGACCTCCTGACCATCCCCGCCACCGGGTACGCCGCCTACTGGCTCTCCATGAAGCGCCTGGTGGACAAGCGCCGCACGCCCGACGCCCTGGCCCAGGAACTCCAGTACGCGGCCGAGCCCTACACACGGCTTCTGCTTCAGGCTGCCTCCTCCACCCTGGAAGAGGAACTCCTGCGCCGCATGGCCCAGGCCAAGGGCCGCGCCCTCACGCGCGACTGGAGCCGCAAGCTCGTCCTGATCCGCCAGACAGCCAGCGCCGTGGCCGTGGCCGAAAACCCCGGCAAGACGCTCATCACACTCTCCGGAGCCTTCGGAGCGCCCGTGGTGGACGAGGCCCGCACCATGGAGCAGGCCCAGGGACTGGTGGAGACCATGAAGGCGGGTAATCTCGACCTGGCCGTGTTCCCCGACGTCTCCCACGCCACCCGGCCCGACGAGCTGATCCTCAAGCTCCTCTTCTTCGCCCTCTGGGCCAGACGCCACGGCAAGACGGGACTGGCCGCCTTCCTGCCCGGAGCGGGGTTCCACTACCTCTCGGGCGCCCTGCGCCTGTGCATCGACGGCCTGGACGAACCCTTCATCCGCAGACGCCTGGACGCCCAGGCCCGCGAACTGCTCGCGGACGCCCGCCACAAGATGCGCCTGGGGCTGGAACTCGCCCTGGCCATCCGCGCAAAGTGCCCCTACGACGACGTGC
>NZ_JBZVFJ010000064.1:0-21233 GCF_058402725.1 Fundidesulfovibrio sp.
TGAATTACGAATAGTTGGAAGGTCTATTGAGGCGTTTTACCGTGCAGGGGTCTCTTCCTGGAGCGCATGGCAGCCGTTGATCTGGAGACCCTGCCCCGCGCCGAGGCCCTGGCCGCGGCCATCAACCTCTACAACGCCGCCACCCTGGCCCTGGTGCGAGACCACTGGCCCGTGGCCTCCATCCGCGACATCGGGGGATTCTTCGGCTCGCCCTGGAAGCTCCGCTTCGTGCGCACCGCCCGGGGCCTGATGACCCTGGACGAACTGGAACACGGCTTCCTGCGCCCGCGCTTCAGGGAGCCGCGCGTGCACGCGGCCCTCAACTGCGCCTCGCGGGGCTGCCCGCCCCTGGCCGGGGAGCCCTTCGAGGCCTCGCGCCTGGACGAACAGCTGGACCGCGCGGCCCGGGCCATGCTCTCCGTGCCGGACCGGGCGCGCCTGGAAGGCCGGACGCTCCATGTGAGCGCCATCTTCGACTGGTATTTCGATGACTTCGGCGGCAACACGGGCGTGATCGCCTTCGTGGTCCGCCACGCCCCGCCCGAGTTGGCCGGGCCACTGGCCGCCCTGGACCCTCAGGCCGTGACGCTGCGTTTTTTGCCCTACGACTGGTCCGTGAACGGGCCGGGGCCTTGACCAGATGGCTTCTGATGCTCTCTTCCAAAACTCGTCACACGCGTCCTCCACTCGGACACTTCGCTTCGCGTTCTGAACACTGCCAGCCGCCTATTTATCATACTAGTTTGCTGCATTGCAGATAACTAATCAAACCATCCCGTATACGAAAAACACTACAGGCTTAGTTTAATTCTACGCCTTGCCAGCTAACCTTCGAATGAGCTTCAAGAATCAGCATTCCATCAGGCAGCAGCCATTACATTACATTCTACTGGGTGTTCCGTCTCAGCAGCATATAGGCACACTATGTTAACAATTCGCAGAACACACGCAAATGGCTGCGCATAGCCATGAACAAACACATATCTATATGTGCAAACAGTAATGATTTCACTTGCAACCCAAGTCAGCTGCGTCTATTATATTCAATCGCACTTACTAAGAAACCTTGTTCTCGAAAAGGACATACCTATGACCCTCCTTGAAAAGTACAAAAGCATTAGGGCTGCCTTTGGAGAGATAAAAGCCGAGAAGGATACACTTCTCCGAAATCATCCAGAGGTTTTTGTCAAGTCGGACACATTTTCCAAACTGATTGACTCTGATGTCTTCATCCTGATCGGAAGGAAAGGCGTTGGAAAAACAGCCCTGATTGAACAATTCACCAGACAGGAGGGAGAATCATACACAATAACCATTGAAATGGATGCTGACAATTCACAGTTCACTTCACTATACAGGATACTATTTTCAACTCTTGACGGGAAGATTGGAAAAGACATCGACAGCCTTGTCGAATACCAACGCTTTTTCTCGACTGTATGGACCGCAGCCATCCTCAGTTATTTAATGATCAAGTTGGTTAACACCCCCCAAGTAATGGAAAAACACGGCAAAGAATATAAGATATTGCTAAAATATCTTAACCAGAAACTTGGAAAAAAAACATACTACTCAACATACTCCGACCCACAGAACTTATTGCCAATCTACCTTGAGTTAGCTGTCAATCTAATCGAAGACTTATTGACTCACAGTAGGACGATAGGCACCTTCCTTTCGAGGCTTGCTGCGAAATTTTCTGAATCCATTCAATCTCGGCTTATCCCTAACCGTGCCATCAACGCGCTTCACACAATACTTGCGAATGGGAAATATCGAGTCCTTATCACACTAGACAAATACGACGACTTCATTGACTCAATTGCCGAAAATGATTTAGCATTTATGCGGTACGCCAAGGCACTTCCCAACGAAGATGAGCGCTTAAAAGAAAGAACGCGTATCGTTCTATTCCAAAGGAATATGCTTAGGGGACTGCTGCTTGCGGCCCGAATGATAAAGGACGACAAACACTACAGTAATATTGACATGGCTTTTGCAATACCGCACGACAGGTTTCAAGAACTGAACCTGCGCGAAATTGCACAGTTCCAGGTCGCCCACAGCGCTAGAATCGAGTGGAATCCACTAGACTTACTTTTATTCTTTGTCAAAAGGTGTCATGTGGCGCTAGGCAAGACAAAGCCAATATCTTCAACATCAGACCTCCTCAAGGAATACGAAGAATTATTAAAAGAATTACAAATAGAAAAAAGAGTCGACAATCCAAACTCCAAAACGTCGGAGGATTTCTTCCTATTCATCGTTCGACATTCACTTTGGCGTCCACGCGACCTTCAACGTTATTTGCTGTCTTTTTTTAACTCAATAATAAACAACATAGAGGCTGGAAACAAGTCTATCGACACACCTGCAATAATCCGCTCAATCGTCAAATCAGAATCACAGGAGATAGTGACAGGAGAGTTTATCAACGAATTCCTCCTCGAATATCCGCTTCTTGCCGACGTTCTATCTAGATTTAAAAATTCAGCCAACATAATCTCAACATCTGCAATCCGGGACAAAATACTAACAACTGAGACCAGACTCTCAGAAGCGCCTTTAACTAGAGATGAAATTATAATGCGGCTATACTCCATAGGCTTTTTGGGCGTCCAAAACGGAACAACACACGACAGGGCAATATGCGTTCAGCAGGGTACTCATTGGATATATTATGAATTTTATTACAACAAATACATCGACCACGTCAATGCATTTTTTGAGGGAGGCACTAAAATCAACGCCGACAGAAAATGGGTTATACATCCGCTTTTTTACGAGAGGCTCAGCATACTTCAAAACTCAGAATTTACTATCCACCAGATGGAATGGCCAGCACTATGCGCAGAGTATGCAGCATCATGCGCCTTGAAGTGATCGAACCATGAAGTTGAATAACTTTCACCCTTAGCGACCCCTACCGCACATTACGAACCAAAAATTGTTTTTGTTCTTAACGCGCCCTGGCAAGGGGCTTCGGCCAATAATCGCAGGTCGGCCAGGGTGTCCACGTCCGCCAGTTCCGGCAGAAGGAGGGGGTCGAGGGGGGCCATCACCTCCAGGGTGCGGGCCAGCAGGCCGGGCTCGCTCCAGGGCATGCCCCGGAAGGCCCGGGGCAGGAAGTTCCCCCGGGTGAAGCCCACGGCCCAGTAGCCGCCGTCGGGGGAGGGGCCGAGACACGCGCGGCCCGCGTGCAGGCCCTCCACCAGGAGCCCCGCGGCCCCGGGCGTGAGGCACGGCACGTCGGAACCCACGGCGGCCGCCGCGTCGCAGCCTGCCGCAAAGGCCCAGGCGAAGGCGTTCTCCAGCCGCTCGCCCAGGTGCGCGCCCCGCTGGGGCACGCACTCCCGTCCGTCCCCCAGCCAGCGGCGGACCAGGGGGATCTCCCCGCCCGGGTCCACCAGCAGGACCACCCGCGCGCCCGCCCCGTCCAGCGCCTCCAGCACGTCCTCCACCATGGCCCGGTAGAGGGCCAGAGCCGTCCTGTCGCCCACGTCGCGGGCCAGACGGGTCTTCACGCGCCCCTCCAGGGGGGCGCGCAGCATCAGGAGCAGACGGACGTCAGCCCTCACGTCCCCTCCGTCCCGGGTCCGGAGGGATGATCCCCACGGTCCAGGGCAGCGCCCTGGCCGCCGGAGGCGTCGTCCCGCCCGCTGTCGGAAACCTCCCCGCGCTCAGGCCAACGACCCCTGGCAGCTGGACCCCGCCCCGGCCGTGCAACCCAGGCAGTGCGCCCCGGTGACCACCGTGCGCCCGGCCAGGGCCTCGCGGTCGAAGGCGTCCAGGTGGTCGGGCGCGCCGTGGTTCACGCGCAGGCCCAGGGCCTGGTTGAAGTCGCAGTCGTAGAGCGCGCCGTCCCAGCCCACGTTCACCTGGCGGCGGCACATGAGCCCGGGCAGCGTGGCGGGGTTGAAGGCGTCGCGCAGGAGCTTCCAGTAGCCCTGGGCCTGGCCCTTGGCCTCCAGTTCCTCCAGGTAGCGGCCCAGGGGCATGTTGGCGATGGCGATCAGGCGCGAGAAGGCCACGCCGTGGGGAGCCAGCTCCTTGCGGTAGGCGTCCTCCAGGCTCTTCTGGCACGGCGGCAGCCAGGGACCCAAGGGGTGGTTGAACACCAGGTCGAGCGCCGGGCCGCCTGGGGCGGCGTAGCCAAGGGCGTTCAGGCGGCGCATGGCCGAGAGCACCTTGCGGTAGACGCCGGAGCCGCGCATGGGGTCCACGTTCTGCTCCAGGTAGCAGGGCAGCGAGGCCACCAGCCCCACCTCCAGCTCGCGGTAGAGGGCCGGGAAGTCCTCGAAGCCCGGCTCCTCCAGGATGGCCAGGTTGCTGCGCACCTGCACGGCCAGGCCCGCGCCCCGCAGCCTGCGCAGGAAGTCCGGCAGGCCTGGGTTCATCTCCGGCGAGCCGCCGGTCACGTCCACCAGGGCGGGCCGCACGGACAGGGCCGCCGCGACGGCCTTGTCCAGGGTTGCGCGGTCCATGAGCTCCTTGCGGGCCGGGCCGGCCTCCAGGTGGCAATGGGTGCAGGAGAGGTTGCACCGAAGCCCCACGTTCACCTGGAACACGTCCAGGCCTTCTGCGCGGATGGCCCCTCCGGCCAGTTCCTCGAATGCGTTCACGGAGTGTCCTCCTCGGTGCAGGGCGGGTAGTCCCGGGCGAGACGCTCCGGGGACGCGCCCAGCAGGTAGCGGGCCATGATGCCCCAGTTGGCGAAGGTGCGCCGCCAGACCCCGTCGGCCTCCCAGCGCCGGGCCGAGGCCGTGCAGCGGCCCTGGGCGAATCCTGCGCGCATCCCGGCGCGACGGGCGCGCACCATGAGGTTCACGTCCTCCAGGATGGGGATGTCCGCGTAGCCGCCCAGGGCGCGGAAAACAGCGCGTTCCATGAAGATGGCCTGGTCGCCGTAGGGCACGCCGGTGAGCCGCGAGCGCAGCGTGGCCGCCAGAGCCACCAGCCGAAGCGACCACTTCCCGGAGCGGATGGCCAGGCCGAAGGCTCCGATCCTGCGTCCCGTGGCCAGCACGCGCTCCATGGCGGCGAAGGCCCCGGCGGGCAGGGCGCAGTCGGCGTGCAGAAACACCAGCACGTCCCCAGTTGCCACGGCGGCCCCGGCGTTCATCTGGCTGGCCCGGCCGCGCGGGGCGCACAGGGCCGTGACGCCCGGGCGGTCCAGGGCGGCCAGGGTGTCGGCCCCGGGGCGTCCGTCCACCACCACGATCTCCACGGGCAGTCCGTAGCCCACGGCGCGCACGTGGTCCACCAGGCGGTTGATGCGCGCCGCTTCGCCAAGTACCGGCACGATGACGGAATAGCTCGGGGACATGCCGACCCGTGCATAACAGCCGGGCGCGCGCCGCGCAAATCCCGCCGCCCAGGTTCCCCCTTGACCTGGGCCGCGATCGGGTCCATCAACCGGACCGAGGAGCCGCCCATGCGCATCGCCACCATCGAGCACGTCCCCTTCGAGGGCCCCGCCAACATCGCCGTCTGGGCCGCCCGGCGCGGCCACGAGCTGGACCGCCGCCTGCTCCACGCGGGCCACGCCCTGCCGGAGCCCGGGGAGTTCGACCTCCTCGCGGTGATGGGCGGCCCCATGAGCGTGCACGACGAACTCGAATTCCCCTGGCTTGCCGACGAGAAACGCTGCGTGAAGCAGGCCGTGGCCCGGGGCCGCAGCGTGCTGGGCGTGTGCCTGGGCGCGCAACTTCTCTCCGAGGTGCTGGGCGGCCACGTGACCAGGAACCCCGCGCGCGAGATCGGCTGGCATCCCCTTTCGGCCTCGCCCTGGGCCGCGTCCTCGCCGCTCATGCGGGGCATCCCCGCGCGCTTCACGGGCTTCCACTGGCACGGCGAGACCTTTTCCCTGCCCAAGGGGGCCACGCTGCTGGCCTCCAGCGAGGCCTGCGCCCACCAGGCCTTCGGCGTGGGCGGCAAGCTGGCCGGGCTCCAGTTCCATTTCGAGACCACCGCCGAGAGCATGGAGGCCCTGATCGACCACTGCGGCGACGAGCTGGCCCCCGCGCCCTTCGTGCAGGACGCCGACGCCATGCGCCGCCTGGCCCCCCTTCACCTGCCGGACCTGGAGGCCATGCTCTTCACCCTGCTGGACAACATGGCCCGGGAGGCCTGATCCCCCGCCGGACCGCGACCCGCACCCGATCCATGACCTCCGCCAAGGGCCGCGAGCCCCTCTTCACCGCCGATTTCCTCGGCCTGTGCTGCATCGTCTTCCTGGCCTACTGCAACCACACGGTGTTCTACAGCCTGGACGTGCACCTGGCGCGCCTGGGCATCGAGCCGGGATGGCGCGGGCTGCTCATCGGCGCGTCGTCCCTCTCCACCATCGCGGCGTACCTGGCGCTCTCGCCCTCCACCACCACGGCCAACGCCTCCCGCCGCGCCTGCGCCGGGGCCGTGCTGCTCATGGCCTGCGGATCGGCCTATCTGGCGGCCGCCGACCCGTGGTCGCTCCTGGCCGTGCGCCTGGCCAACGGGCTGGGGGTCTACCTCCTTTCGGCCTCGGCCATGACGCTCCTGGTGGAGCGCATCCCGGCCGGACGCAGCGCCCAGGCCTTCGGGATGTACTCCATCGCCATGCTCCTGCCCTACTGCGTGGTCCCCGCAGTGTTCGACGCCCTCTTCGCTCAGCCGGGCTCCCTGGCCCGGGGGTACATGGCCATGTCGCTGTGCCTGGCCCCGGTGCTGGTGGTGGCCCCGGTCATCGGCCGCCGCGCCGGGGCGGGCCGCCTCGCGCCGCCCGCGCCCGTGGGCTATCGGGCCATGGCCCGGGGCGCGGCGCGCCCGCCCGTGGCGGCGGTGCTGGGGGTGTGCGCGCTCTACATCACGGTGTTCTCGGGGGTGTTCTTCCTCTCCAAAGCCTATTTCCAGACCCTGGCCGTGCCCGAGGTGGGGGCCTTCTTCATGGTGCAGATGGCCTGCATCATCCTGGTGCGCCTGGCGGCCAGCCACCGTTTCGACCGCATCCGCAAGATGCGGCTGATCGGCCTGTGCTTCGCGCTCTCGGGCGTGTCGTGCGCGCTGGCTGCCACGGCCTCGGGGCTGTGGCAGCTGCTGGCGGCGGCGGTGGTGATGGGCCTGGGCATGGGGGCGGGTTCCCCGGCCATGAACGCGCTCATGGTGGCCGTGTCGGAGCCGCGCATGCGCGGGGTGAACTCCAACCTGGCCACCATGGCCATGCAGGCGGGGAGCTTCATGGGGCCGCTGGTGGGCACGGCGGCGGTGCACGCCTTCGGCCCGGCGGGCTATCTGTGGCTGGGCGCGGGCATCTGCGCGGCCGGACTGGCCCTGTGCCTGGCGGCCATGCGCCTGGACCTGGACCGGGGCGACCCCGCCAGGGGCTGACGGGGGCGGGGCGTTGCTCCGCCCGAGTCCCGGCAGAATCCTCCAACATTGCTCAGACGGGGGAAATGATGGAATTCTTCGAATTCGCGGATGTAGCCACCACATCCGAGGGCATCCGCAACCTGTTGACCCTGGACGCCCTGCCCGGTCTCTGCGAGGAGATCGAGTCCGTGGACGAGGCCGAAGAACTCGGCCGCGTCGTCTATTTTCTGCAATGGGGCCGCTACCACATCCGGCGCGACGAAGTGATGGGCGGCGTCCGTTTCTGGGTGCCGGACTGCCCCAACGCCCTGGCCTGGACCGTAACGACGGGCTATCCGCCGCATCCCGCCAAGATCGTCCTGCACGCCACCTTCAACCGGACGACGCACGACCAGGAGTTCATCGACGCCACCAAGGCGCTGCTCTCCGCCCTCAAGGCCGGGCTGGAGGGAGCCCCCGGCGGGGCCGCGCCCCGGCCCGAGGCGCGCGAGCCGTTCATCGGGGATCTGCGCCGCAAGGGGTAAGGACTGGCGGTGGAGGCCCGGCGTCGCGGGCTCACCTTGCGCGTGCCCCCCGTGCTGGAGGCCCTGAAAGCTGCGGGATACCGCATCGCCCCCGGCCCTGGCGAAGCGCGCCCTGGAGCTGGCGGGGGGGAATGAGTGCGCACGACCTGGGCAGGTGCCCCTTTGAGTTCCGTACGCCCTCCTCTGAGTGTGGAGGGGGGCACCTCCTCCCCAAGTTCAAAAGTGCCTGTGAGCGACAGCTATCATCGGTGACAGTCCTATCCGACTCCAACAACCCGCTGGAATACGGAGCATCCTTCACAAAGGCTACACGCATATCACGTCAGCCACAACACTTCAGCCCACCCCAATCCCTGAGCTTGACAATGCGACACAATACAGTACCAACGTCCACAGGGACAAATCAAGCCAAGAATAATACACCACACCCGATCAATCATACAATATCGCCTAACAAAATCATAGCAACTATGAACTACTCTATTGTACGCATTAAAGACAATCCAAGCCTAATTGAAGACGTAATTTCACTAGGCGACAGTCATAAAAAAACCCTCGGTTTCCTCCCAGCACAAGCCTTCCGGGACTACGCAAGGGACAACCGCATACTTGTAGCTGTGTCAAACACCAACATCGTCATTGGATATCTCCTATTTGCTCCAAAGCAGAACAATATTTGCAGACTTGCCCACGTCTGTGTTGACAACGACTTTAGAATGTACGGAGTTGGATTCACCTTAATTGAGCACCTAAAAAAGATAACCTCACAACTCGATTCAATCACAGTTAAATGCCGTCGCGACTATGGGATTGATCACTTTTGGGAAAAAAATCAATTCATCGCCCAACACGAAAAGCCTGGACGCGGCCTCACAGACACAACGTTGACCCTCTGGATATACAGAAATAGACCTCACTTACTATCACTTAAACCTGAAAATACGAAATTTCTTGCAGTATTGGACATGAACATTGCGATAGACACAATGAACGACATCCATCGCGACAGACACTCTTTACTATCTTTCACATATGCCGATGAAATCGACTTCAGAATATCGCAACATTCGTTTGTCGAGGCAAACAGAAATACGGACAAGTTTTCTCGCGAACAAACCAGAGCCTTTTTGAACTCATTTCAACAACTAGGCCTATGCCAAGACCCAGAGATCAAGCACGGCTTAATTTCAATTCTCGGCCAAAACCACAACGACGATGCAGAGCATCTTGCATCTGCAGCATACAGCAAAGCAGACGCATTCATTACTAACGACGGCAGAATACTATCCCACGCAGAAGAAATCCAAAAAAAATATGGCATCACCATACACACTCCAAGCGAATTCATTATCAACTACTGCAGCAACAGCGGACGAAATCTATACTTCCCAGGATACATCAACAACCCAGAGATCATATTCAAACCCATTGACAACCTCAAACTCTCTGCATTATACGATAGCTATAAGGCTCCAAACGAAAGTAGACGCTCTTTCGTAAGCCAACTAGACTTCTCAAACACCAACACTAGCAACATATCAATATTCACAATCCTTGCACATTCAGAAGAAGTGGGTCTGTGCGCACAGACAAAATCAGGCTTATCCCTCGAAATCAAATTACTTCGCCTAAATAAATCAATAAAACACGCACACACCATTGCCACGCATGTTTTTGAAAACATTATATACAACTCACTCACACAAAAAATCGACAAAATCGTCATCACAGACAAACACTATGGTCGCCTACTTGAAAGATCTATAGCCGACGCGGGATTCATTAATGTTAACAACAACCCCTATAGAGCAATCCTAAAAGGGTTCATTTCAACGCAAAACGCACTAGAAAAATCTTTAATTGCAGACAATCAACCCGAACTCAGCAACGAAGACCTTTTTAAACTCGAAGCAGCGGTATGGCCAGCCAAAATAATAAGCCTCAATATACCAACATACATTATTCCTATCCAACCAAAATGGGCAAAGAATCTCATTTCAACAAAGTGGCACCAGCCTTCACTACTTGGATCATGCGACCTTATGGCTCAAACACTCAGAGTATACTATCGCTCAGCGAGGGGTATTAACATAACAACACCTGGCAGAATACTCTGGTACACTAGCCACGACAACGAGCACTGCACCTCAAAATGCTGCATCGCCACATCAGCAATAAACAGCGTAGAAATCGGGACAGCAAAAAGCTTGTTCACAAAGTACAACCGTCTCGGCATTTACTCCTGGGACGACATCCTCAGAACTGCAAACAACAACCCTCACAAAAATATTATGGCCATCGGTTTTTCAAAAACAGAGGTATTTCAGCACACTGTTTCATTCAAAACACTAGTTGATATCGTCCAGAAAAACGAACACAAGTCATTCAACCCAATTTCTCCCGTAGTAGTTGGCCACCAAACATTCATGGACGTTTATCAAATTGCAGCACACCATGGTAAGTAAAAGCATCCTCATTTCACTCAAAGAGATACATGCAAGAAACATTCAACTCGGCATAAAATGTGCCGAGATAAGAAGAACTTTTCCACGAATCAAACAAAACGATCGCGTCTACGTCTATGTTACATCACCAATCCAAAGGATTGCTGGATATTTCACAATAGATGAAGTCTTGCACCTGCCAGTACAGCAACTCTGGAACATGTCAGGAAAACAGTCGGCATTGACTATGCAAGATTTTTTTTCCTATCTCAACAACAAAGAGTCTGGCTTTTCAATACACTTCTCTAGGTTCTATCAATTCTCAACTCCAATCACCATAAAACACCTTCGAATCACACACCCACGCTTTCATCCGCCACAATCATTCGTTTACGTCGACAGCCACCTTGAAAACTCTATCCTTCACGACCAGAAGCTCCTAACAATTAATTGCACCTCCCCATAGCATTTGTTTTTTACAATTTAACTAAACACACCATAAAGCCCCATGCAAACGTTTTTACTGCCAACTCACCCCTCGCATAAACCTCTCCAACACAACATACTATAATTATCACTTTTATCTACTTCAGCTACTCCTTTGGGAATCTTACCACAGGCCCAGCCCCCCCCTTTTCCCATTTTTCGCATTCCCCCCTTGACACCCCCGCCGCCGGGCGGGTAGTCAGCCTGTCCATGCACTCCACCAACTTTACCGCTGGCTTCTTTTCCTGGTTTTATTTTTGGTTTAGCCGCGCCAGCGGTATCGGGAGTGGTGCACGGTAACGAAACGAATCGACCGGAAACCAAACCGAGGGCCGCTGGCATAAAGCCGGCGGCCCTCTTCGTTTACCAGGACCCCGGCTTATCCGGAGGCCGCAACCGCGGAGGATCACAAAATGCTCATCGGAAAAGCCGTACGCCTGGAACGCATCTTCAACCGCAACAACAACCGCACCATCGTCGTCCCCATGGACCACGGCGTCACCGTGGGCCCCATCGACGGACTCATCGACATGCGCGAGACCATCAACCAGGTGGCCGAGGGCGGCGCCAACGCCGTGCTCATGCACAAGGGCCTCGTGCGCTGCTCCCACCGCAAGCGCGGCCGCGACGTGGGCCTGATCATCCACCTCTCCGCCTCCACCACCATCTCGCCCTTCCCCAACGCCAAGACCCTCGTGGGCACCGTCGAGGACGCCCTCAAGCTCGGCGCGGACGGCGTCTCCCTGCACATCAACCTGGGCGACGAGACCGAGCGCCACATGCTCGAAGACTTCGGCCGCGCCACCTCCAAGGCCACCGAGTGGGGCATGCCCGTGCTGGCCATGGTCTACGCGCGCGGCCCCAAGGTGAAGAACGAGTACGACCCCTCCACCGTGGCCCACTGCGCCCGCGTGGGCATGGAGCTGGGCGCGGACGTGGTGAAGGTGCCCTACACCGGCGACGTGGAGACCTTCGCCAAGGTCTGCGAGTCCTGCTGCATCCCCGTGGTCATCGCGGGCGGCCCCAAGCTCTCCGACGTGCGCGACCTGGTCACCATGGCCCACGACTCCGTCCAGGCGGGCGGATCGGGCCTCTCCATCGGGCGCAACATCTTCCAGTACGCCCAGCCCTCCCGGCTGGTTCAGGCCCTGCACGGCGTGGTGCACCTCAACTGGGAGGTGGAACAGGCCATGGAACTCCTCAAGGACTAGGCGGGACATCGTGAAACAGGTCTGGTTCAAAGCCATCCCCTTCGAGAAGAAGCTCGTCACCCTGGCCCTTGAGTCGGGCGTGGACGCCGTGCTCGCGGAACCCCAACACGCCGACGCCGTGCGCGCCCTGGGCCGCGTGGAGGTCTTCACCCCCGAGGAGGCCGCCTTCGTGGCCCTGAACTCCAAAGCCGACGAGCAGACCGCCGTGGACGCCCTCAAGGACGGACGCAGGACCGTGCTCTCCCTGGGCTGGGAGATCATCCCCGTGGAGAACATCCTGGCCCAGGCCAAGGGGCTGGCCGTGGAGGTGGACGGGCTCGACCGCGCGCTCCTGGCCGCAGGCATCCTGGAACGCGGCGTGGACGCCGTGCTCGTGCTCCCCGAGGCGGCCGCCGACCTCAAGCGCATCGTCTCCGGCGTGAAGCTCTCCCAGGGGGCCATGCCCCTGGAGACGGCCGTGGTCACGGCCATCAAGCCCGCGGGCCTGGGCCACCGCGTCTGCGTGGACACCATGAGCGTGCTGAAAAAAGGCCAGGGCATGCTGGTGGGCAATTCGAGCGCCTTCACCTTCCTGGTGCACGCCGAGACCGAATCCAACCCCTACGTGGCCGCGCGCCCCTTCCGGGTGAACGCCGGGGCCGTGCACGCCTACGCCGTGATGCCCGGCGACCGCACCACCTACCTCGAAGAGCTGGCCTCGGGCGACGAGGTGCTCATCGTCTCGGCCACTGGCGAGACGAGCCTGGCCACCATCGGGCGCACCAAGGTGGAGGTGCGCCCCATGCTCCTGGTGACGGCCAGGACCGCCGAGCGCGAGGGCGCGGTGTTCCTCCAGAACGCCGAGACCATCCGCCTCACGCGGCCCGGCGGCGAGCCCGTGAGCGTGGTGGCCCTCAAGCCCGGCGATGAAATCCTCGTGCGCTCCGACCAGGCCGGACGCCACTTCGGCATGCGCATCGCCGAAGAGATCAAGGAAGGCTAGGCATGACCTCCAACACCGACGACCCCGCGCGCGACGAACCCCTCGTCGCCGTGCGCGACGCCATCGACCAGGTGGACCAGGACCTCCTGGCCCTGCTCAACCGCCGCGCCGCCCTCTCCCTGGAGGTGGGACGCCTCAAGGCCGGCAGCGACGAGCCCGTGTTCAAGCCCTTCCGCGAGAAGGAGGTGCTCGAAAAGCTCGCCCGGGAGAACCCGGGCCCCCTGCCCGACGAGCACCTGCGCTCCATCTACCGCGAGATCATGTCCAGCTCGCGCAGGCTCCAGCGCACCCAGAAGGTGGCCTACCTGGGCCCCGAAGGCACGTTCTCCTACTTCGCCGCCGTGAGCTACCTGGGCCGCTCCTCCGAGTTCACCCCCCAGCCGGGCATCCCCGAAGTGTTCGAGGCCGTGCACCTGCGCGACGCCGAACTGGGCGTGATCCCCCTGGAGAACTCCCTGCAGGGCACCGTGGGCCAGAGCCTGGACCTCTTCCTGCGCCACGAGGTGTTCATCCAGTCCGAGCTCTATTGCAAGATCAGCCACGCGCTGCTCTCCAAGGGTTCGGACCTTTCGCGCATCGAGGAGATCTACTCCCATCCCCAGCCCCTGGCCCAGTGCGGCGGCTGGCTCAAGGCCCACCTGCCCATGGCCCGGATCATTCCGGCCGAATCCACGGCCGCCGCCGCCCGGCGCGTGCTCTACAACCCCAAGGCCGCCGCCGTGGGCCACGTGAAGCTCTCCGAGATGCTGGGCCTCAACGTGCTGGCCAGCCGCATCGAGGACCTGCCCGACAACTGGACCCGCTTCCTGGTGATCGGACCCGCCGAGACCAAGACCGGCAACCGCGACAAGACCTCCATCCTCTTCACCCTGCCCGACAAGCCGGGCAGCCTCTCGGCCGTGCTCAACCGCCTGGCCGTGGAGGGCATCAACCTCACCAAGCTCGAATCGCGCCCGCTGCGCGGCGAGAAGTGGAAGTACGTCTTCTTCGCGGACCTCCAGTGCGACCTGGGCCGCGACGAGTTCAAGACCATGCTGGAGCAGCTGCGCCAGGAGCTGAACTCCCTGCGCATCCTGGGCAGCTATCCCACGGGACCCCACCTGGACGTTTCCGGGTCCGCCGTGCTGGAACGGGCCTGATCAACACATGAGGAGCACCGCGTGAACGCCCCCATCGACATCCAGGCCCCGGCCTCCAAGTCCGTCTCGCACCGCGCCTTCATCTGCGCGGCCCTGGCGGAGGGGACCTCGCTGGTCACCGACGCCCTGGAGTCCGACGACCTCATCCGCACCCGGCGCTGCCTCACGGCAGCCGGGGCCGTCTTCCGCAACACCGAGCGCGGCTGGGAGATCACCGGCACGGCGGGGCGCCCCACCGGCGGCATGAAACTCCCCGCCGACTGCGACGTGGGCGAATCCGGCACCACCTGCCGCCTGCTCACCGCCGTGCTGGCCGCCGGACGCGGCCTCTTCCGCATCCACGGCGAGGGCCGCATGCACGAACGCCCCATCGGCCAGCTGGTCAGCGCCCTCGCGCCCCTGGGGCCGGTGTTCGAGTGGGAGGGCAAGCCGGGCTTTCCCCCCTTCGTCATCCGCACCGAGGGCCTCTGCGGCGACCACGCCACGGTAAGCCTGGAGGAATCGAGCCAGTACCTCTCGGGCCTCCTGCTGGCCGCGCCCATGGCCCTGCGCCCCATCGTCCTGGGCGTGGGCGGGACCAAGGTGGTCTCCTGGCCGTACGTCTCGCTCACGCTCATGGCCATGGCCGACTTCGGCGCGGCCGTGGACGTGGAACTGCTCCAGGGCACTGAGTGGACGCCCACGCCCTTCACCGACGTGCGCGAGGTGGTCCCCGGCGGCATCCGCTTCCGCGTGCGGCCCACGCCCTACCGCGCCCGCTCCTACGCCGTGGAGGGCGACTGGTCCAACGCCTCCTACTTCCTGGCCGCCGGGGCCGCCGGGCCAAGGCCCGTGCGCGTCACCGGTCTGCGGCGCGACTCCCTCCAGGGCGACCGCGCCATCCTGGACATCCTCCAGGCCATGGGCGCGAACGTGGAGTGGGACGACGCGGGCGTCACCGTTTCCGGCCAGGGCCTGCGCGGCGTGGAGGTGGACATGGGCCACTGCCCGGACCTGGTGCCCACGGTCTGCGCCGTGGCCGCCCAGGCCCAGGGGCCCACCACCATCCGCAACGTGGCCCACCTGCGCATCAAGGAGTCCGACCGCCTGGAGGCCTGCGCCGCCGAGATCGCCCGCGCGGGCGGCGTCACCGCCACCTTCGCGGACGGCCTGACCGTAACGCCCGCGCCCCTGGAGAAGGAGCGGCCCGTCACCTTCTCCACCTACGGCGACCACCGCATGGCCATGAGCCTCTCGCTCCTGGAGCTGGCGGGCGTGGACGTGCGCCTGGACAAGCCCGCCTGCGTGGCCAAGAGCTTCCCCGGCTTCTGGGACCAGTGGAGGCTCGTGCGGTGAACGCGCCTTCCGCCATCGCCACCCTCGCCGTGGTGGGCGCATCCGGCAGGATGGGCCGCCTCTTCACGGCGCGCTGCCGCCGCGAGGGCCTGGCCTGCTTCGAGCTGGACGCCCCCCTGGACATGGACCAGGCCGCGCGCGCCCTGCCCCGGGCCGACTTGGTGCTCCTGTGCGTGCCCGCCCAGGCCGTCACGGAGGCGCTGCGCGCCCTGGCCCCGCTGATCCCCAAGGGATGCGCGGTGGCGGACATCTGCTCGGTGAAGGTGAGGCCCCTCGAAGAAATGCTCGCCCTGCACCCGGGCCCCGTGGTGGGCACGCACCCGCTGTTCGGCCCCGTGCCGCCCGAGGGCGAGGCCCCCCGCGTGGCCGTGTGCCCGGGCCGGGGCGAGGCGGCCTGTCTCCAGGTGGAGGAGCTGCTCGGCCGCCTGGGCTTCGCCCCCTTCCGCACCACCGCCCACGAGCACGACCGGGCCATGGCCTACGTGCAGGGGCTCAACTTCGTCTCCACCGTGGCCTACCTGGCGGCCCAGAGCGCCCACGAGGGCTTCGAGCGCTTCCTCACGCCCTCCTTCACCCGCCGCCTGGAGGCCTCGCGCAAGCTCATCCTGGAAGACGCAGAGCTCTTCCGCCTGATCTTCGAGGCCAACCCCCACAGCCTGGAGGCCGTGCGCAGCTTCCGCAACTACCTCAACGTGGCCGCAGGCGGCGACCTGGAGCTCCTGGTGGAGCGCGCCAGGTCCTGGTGGAGACAGCCCGCCCCCGCCCCAACCTGCAACCGCGACGACGCTCCGGCCCCCGAACACGGGATTCCAAAGGGGCTCGCCCCTTTGGCCGCCGGAGGCTTCTCCCACGACAGCGCCCCCGCGCCCGACAGAGCGGCCGGGGAGACTCCCCCGGCCCCCACACGCCCCAACAAGGACGACACGCCATGATCGAGTTCATTCAGGAAGCCAAGTGGCTGCCCGCCGACGTGCAGACGCCCATCAGCCTCTACCTGGGGCTGGTGGGGGACCGTCCGGGCATTCTGTTCGAGTCCGCCGAGGTGGACGGACGCCTGGGCCGTTATTCGATCCTGGCCTGGGATTTCCGCCTCTCGGCCAACTGCCAGGACGGCAACCTGGTGGTCACCACCCGCGACGACCGCCTGAAGCCCCTTGAGGAGCTCACCGGCCGCCCCTTCCTGGAGGGCGTGCGCGAGCTGATGCGGCGCATCCGCGTCTCGCCGCCCGAGGGCTTCGCGGACCTGCCCGCCATCACCCGGGGGCTCTACGGCTATTTCGGCTACGCCTCGGCCGCGCTCTTCGAGCCCAAACTCTCCAGGGTGATCCCCTCCAAGGACATGGAGGTCACGCTCGTGCTGCCGGGCCACGTGGTGCTCTTCGACCACCTGCGCCACCGCTGCTGCCTGCTCTCCCTGGGCGGGGGCATGCGCCCCAAGCTGGACGCCTCGGCGGTGCTGCGCTCCTCCGAAAAGCCCGAGATGGGGGGCGTGCTGCACCATCCGGGCGAGCAGGCCTTCCTGGCCGGAGTGGCCAAGGCCAAGGAGCTGATCCGCCAGGGCGAATGCATCCAGGTGGTGCTCTCCAACCGCTTCCACGCGCCCTTCTCGGGCGACCCCTTCGCGGTGTACCGCAGGCTGCGCCAGGTGAACCCCTCACCCTACATGTTCTTCGTGCGCCTGCCGCGCATCACGCTTGTGGGCTCCTCGCCGGAGTTCCTGGTGCGCTGCGTGGACGGCGCGCTGACAACAGCGCCCATCGCGGGCACGCGACCGCGCGGGGCCGACGAGGCCCAGGACGACCTCCTGGCCCAGGACCTGCTGGCCGACCCCAAGGAGCGCGCCGAACACGTGATGCTGGTGGACCTGGGCCGCAACGACCTGGGCCGCATCGCCAAGCCCGGCAGCGTGCGCGTGGAGAAATTCATGCAGGTGGAGAAGTTCTCCCACGTGCTGCACCTGACAAGCTATGTGACGGCGAAGCTCAAGGACGGCCTGGACGCCCTGGACGTGATCGGCTCCGTGTTCCCGGCGGGCACGGTGTCGGGCGCGCCCAAGGTGCGGGCCATGGAGATCATCGCCGACACCGAGACCATCCCGCGCGGGCCTTACGCCGGAGCCATCGGCTGGCTGGGCCTGGACCCGGACCGCGTGGACCTGGACACGGGCATCCTCATCCGCACCATGTGGTTCCGCGACGGCATGGTGCACTGGCAGACCGGCGCGGGCCTGGTCTACGATTCGGACCCCGCGAAGGAATGGCAGGAGGTCCACAACAAGGCCCGCGTGCTGGCGGAAGTGCTGGCCGGGGAGGAGGAAGGCGATGTTTTTACTCATAGATAACTTCGACTCGTTCACCTTCAATCTGGTGCAGTACTTCCAGCAGCTTGGGCTGGACCCGGTGGTGAAGAAAAACGACGACCCGGACGTGCTGGAGCTGGCCGACTCCGGCAAGGTGGAGCTGTGCTGCATCTCGCCCGGCCCCAGCCGCCCGGAGAACGCGGGGCTCTGCCTGGAGTTTCTGAACCACCTGCCGAAAAAGACGCCGCTTCTGGGCGTGTGCCTGGGGCATCAAATACTCGGGCATTACGCCGGGGCTCCCGTGGTGGTGGCCGACCGGATCATGCACGGCAAGACGAGCCAGGTGACGCACCGCGAGAGCGGGCTCTTCGAGGGCGTGTCCAACCCCATGGAGGTCTGCCGGTATCACTCGCTCCTGGTGCTTGCCCACAAGGCCCCGGAGAAGCTGGAGATCACCGCCTGGACCGACGAGAACGAGGTGATGGGCCTGCGCTGGAAGGACCGCCCCTGGGTGGGCGTGCAGTTCCACCCCGAGAGCGTGCTCACGCCCGAGGGCATGCGCATGCTCAGGAACTTCCCGGAGAAGATCGCGTAGGCGCGCCCATGCCCCTTCAGATCCGCCATCTCTCCCCGCAGGACGTGCTCGGCCACGAGACCACCCTGTGGAAGTATCTCTCCTTCGAGAAGTTTCTCGACTTTCTGCTGCTCAAGCGCCTCTACTTCCGGCGCTCCGACAAGCTCTCGGACCCCTTCGAGTGCCTCGTGCCGCCCGAGATGCGCTCCCCCTGCACGGCCATCGCCCTGCCCCCCGAGGAGCTGGACCTCCTGGCCGCCCACGAGCGCTACATCAACTCCGCCCGGCCCAAGGTGTTCCTCAACTCCTGGCACATCAACGAGTACGAGTCCGAGGCCATGTGGAAGCTCTTCGGCGGCCAGGGCCACTCCATCGCCATCCGCACCACCTTCGGGCGCATGCTCGCCCAGCTGGCCGCACACGACCTCACCGCAGGCAAAGTCCTCTACAAGGACATGATCAAGGACGACTGCCGCATCGCGGACCTCTTCGACTTCGCCCTGCTCAAGCGCAAGCCCTTCGAACACGAACGTGAGTTCCGCCTGATCTACATCAACGAACAAGGCGACGAGAACCCGAGGCTCCTCGACGGCCTGGGCCTGCACATCCCCGTGGAGCCCGCCGAACTGATGGACGCCGTCTACGTCTCGCCCCTCTCCGAACCCTGGCAGTTCGAGCTGACACAGACCATCGTGACCGGCCAAGGCCTCTCCGACCGCCTGATCCGCTCGACGCTCTTCAACCTTCCGGGAACCCGGCGCTGACGCCGCACGCCCCGTCAACAAGGAGCCCCTCCATGGAAGTTCTCGAACACCTGGCCCTCGGCAAGAACCTCTCCGAAGCGGAAGCCCTCGCCTCCTTCCGCGCCATGTACTCGGGCGAGATGCCCGCCTCCTGCGTGGGCGCGTTCCTCATGGGCCTGAAGACCAAGGGCGAAACAGGCCTGGAGATCGCCTGCGGCGTCAAGGCCGCCCTCGAAGAGGCGCGCCTCGTGCCCGGCCTCGCCGGGCCGCGCATCGACACCTGCGGCACCGGCGGCGACAACACCTGCTCCTTCAACTGCTCCACCGCCACCGCCCTCTACCTGGCCGCCCTGGGCCACAAGGTGGTCAAGCACGGCAACCGCAGCGTCTCCTCCACCTGCGGCTCCGCCGACGTGGTGGAATCGCTCGGGCTCACCCTCACCGTGGAGCCCGAGGCCGTGCCCGCCCAGCTGGACGCCCAGAACTTCGCCTTCCTCTTCGCCCCCAGCTACCACCCGGCCTTCAAGCGCATCATGCCCATCCGCAAGGAACTGGGCGCGCGCACGCTCTTCAACCTCATGGGGCCGCTTTTGAACCCCGCGCGCCCCACCCACCAGCTGCTGGGCGTGCCCACCGCCTCCTTCGTGCCCCTCATCGCGGAAGCCCTGGCCCTCTCGGGCGTGCAGCGCGCCGCCGTGGTGCACGGCGCGGGCGGCTTCGACGAAATCTCCCCCTTCGGCCCCGCCGAAGTGGTCTGGATCCGCGACGGCTGGACGCGCCGCGAAACCCTCGACCCCACCGCCCTCGGCATCCCACGCCACAAGCTCTCCGAGGTGGCCGTGGCCAACAAGGACGAAGCCGTGGCCGTGCTCCTCGAACTGCTCCAGGGCCACGGACCCGAAGCCATGAAGGACATGCTCGCCCTCAACCTGGGCTGCTGCCTGCACCTGCTCGAAGACGGCCTCCCCCTCAAGGACGCCGTGGCCAAGGCCCGCGCCGCCATCGACCAGGGCAAGGCCGCCGCCTTCTGGGAAGGAAAGATCAATGCTTGAACGCTTCCGCCAGGCCAAAGCCGCCGAGATCGAACGGCTCCTCGCCCTTGAGGACGAAGGCCGCATGCCCCCGCCCTTCGAGGGCGAGCGCCCGGACTTCCTGCGCGCCCTCTGGGACGTGGGCCCCGGCGCGGTGATCGCCGAATACAAGCGCGCCTCGCCCTCCAAGGGCGACATCAACCTGGCCCTCGGCCCCGAACAGGCCGCCCAGGCCTACCGCGACGCCGGGGCCGCCGCCCTCTCCGTGCTCACCGAGGAGGACCACTTCAAGGGCAGCCTGGACTTCCTCGCGCGCATGGCTCCCGCCGGGCTGCCCCTGCTGCGCAAGGACTTCATCCTCCACCCCGTCCAGGTGATCCAGACCGCCGCCACCCCGGCCTCGGCCTTCCTGCTCATCGCGCGCATGTGCGAACAGGAAGAGCTGCGCGAAATGCTCGCCCTGGGCATGGCCTTCGACCTGCCCGCCGTGGTGGAAGTGTTCGACGAGGCCGACCTGGACAAAGCACAAGCCCTGGACCCCGACATCGTCCAGGTGAACAGCCGCGACCTGGACACCCTGGCCACCGACCTGGCCCGCAGCGAACGCCTGGCGCGCCTCAAGCCCGAAGGACAACTCTGGATCGCCGCCAGCGGCATCGTCGGCCCCGACGACGTGGACCGCATGGTCCAGGCCGGATTCGACGCCGTGCTGGTCGGGACGTCGCTCATGAGCGGGGCAGACCCGGGCGCGGCGCTCAAGGCGCTGACGCGGAGGACGGGATGACGGAGAATATGCCTCCGGCGGCCAAAGGGCTACGCCCTCTGGACTCCCGCTCCGCTTCGCGGGCTTCACCGGATGCGTCGTCGTCGGACGGGCGGCTGCGCCGCCCCCCGCGCGGGAATTCGCGCAAAGCCGCGAATCCCCGCGCGGGGGGCCGTGGCGCTTCGCGCCAGGGGATTGTGAGCACGAATCCTCTTTGGGCTTCTGAAAACAGATTCCTTGTGCATCGCCGCTTGCGGCGATGGCGGTCCGCCGGGATAAGCGCCTGCTTTGAGGCGCGTTCCTGGCGGGTGTCTGCTGCTTGCGCCCGGCCGTCTCCGGCGTGGCTGGTGAAGCC
>NZ_JBZVFJ010000065.1:0-21081 GCF_058402725.1 Fundidesulfovibrio sp.
ATCCAAGGGCTTCAAGGAGCAGGCGGCGGCCAAGGCCGAGGAACTGGCCAAGGCCCTGCGCCGCGCCAGCCGCGACGGGGAGATTCCCATCCTCTTCGACACCAGCCCCTGCCTCTACGCCATGCGTGCCCGGCAGTTCGAGGGGCTCACGCTCCTGGAGCCCGTGGAGTTCATCCACGACCATCTGCTGGACAAGCTGCACATCACGCCGCAGAGCGGCACGGTGGCCGTGCACGTGACCTGCAGCTCCGTGAAGATGGGGCTCTCGGCCAAGTTCCGGGCCGTGGCCCAGGCCTGCTCGGAGCGGGTGGTGATCCCCCAGGGCATCTACTGCTGCGGCTTCGCGGGCGACCGGGGTTTCAACCACCCCGAGCTCAACGAGGCGGCCCTGGCCGACCTGCCAGGGCAGATCCCGCCCGGGACCACCGGCGGCTACTCCAACAGCCGCACATGCGAGATCGGGCTCGCGCGCGCGGCGGGAATGTCCTACCAGTCCATCGTCTACTTGGTGGACCGCTGCTCCGTGGCGCGCTGAGCGCGAGGAGTACGGCACGAACGCGCCCGGAGCGGCGGAAACGCGGCGGTGGGCACGCCGACTCCGGATCGGCCAGAGAGACGCACTCAGGGGGGCGCGCCGTTGCGGGCGCGCCCCTCGACGCGTGAGGACCCACGATGGATCGGATCGGGACAGCCGTTGCGGGAGATCGTCTTTTCCCAGGCCCGTCGCGGGAGGTCTGAAGGGATTGCTCCTGCTCGCCGCAGGCGATGCCCCGGTGACAGGCGACGGCTGGCGCACCCGGGGGATGGTTCTCGGCCTGGCCCGGGCGGGGTGACAAGGGCGGCGCGGCGCGGTATGGGGCGGCGTGGAGATCGCGACGAGCCAGGCGGCCCCAGGGCCTTGCGAAATCGGCGGCGCGTCCGCTTCGCCGGAGAGCGCGCCCGTGCCCACCAAGCCGGACCCGAGGCCCCGGGAGCAAACGGCCCTGGTGGGCCTGGGCGCGAACCTGGGCGAGCCCTGTCGCATGCTGGAGCGCGCGGCGCGCGCCCTGGACTGGCTTCTGCCCGGAGTGCGCCTGGCGGCCGTCTCGCGGGTGTGGCACAGCGCGCCGCACCTGCCCGAGCCCCTGGGATTGCCGTTGCCGGAGTGCCTGCGCCCGCACGTTCCCAGGCCCCTGGACGCTGGCGCCTGGTACGCCAACGGCGTCGCCCGGCTGGCCTGCCGGACAGACGTGACGCCCGAGGCGCTTTTCGAGGCCCTCGCGGCCCTGGAGACCGCCCTCGGGCGAAACCGCACGCTGGAGCGCCGCTGGGGGCCGCGCTTCATCGACATCGACCTTCTGACTTTCGGAGGGGTTACCCTGCGCACGCCGCGTCTGGTGCTGCCTCACCCGCGCATCGCGGCGCGGCCCTTCGTCCACCTGCCCCTGGCCGAGGTGGCTCCCGAAGCGCCCGAGGCGCGTTTCTCGTCCGGACGGTCTTTCCCGGCGCAAACAACCGTGCTATTCTGAACTCCCAACAAGGATCGACAGGACCATGTGGAAATTCGTCATCTTCGCCGTCGCGGCTTTCATCCTCTGGAAGATGTTCGCGGGCGACATGAAGCGCCGCAAGGAAGAGGCCAGGAAGCAGGAGGAGCAGCTCATCGCCAAGGGCGAGATGGTGCGCGACCCGGCGTGCGGCTCCTACGTGTCGGTGGAGAACTCCGTGCGCCTGAACGACGGCGACCGGACGCTTCATTTCTGCAGCTACGAGTGCCGGGACAGCTACGTGAAGCAACTTGAATCCTCCGCGAAAAAGGGGAGCGACACATGAAATTCTTCCTGGACAGCGCGAGCCTGGACGAGATCCGGGCCGCCAAGGACATGGGCCTCCTGGACGGCGTGACCACCAACCCCACGCTGATGTCCAAGGAGAAATCCGACTGGCACAAGGTGGCCGAGGCCATCTGCCGCGAGGTGGATGGCCCGGTGAGCCTTGAAGTGGTGGGCGCCACGGCCGAGCAGATGCTGGCCGAGGCCAAGGAGCTGGTGAAGTACGGCCCCAACGTGGTGGTGAAGATCCCCATGCTTCTGGAGGGCCTCAAGGCCGTGCGCGCCCTGCGCGAGCAGGACATCGACGTGAACGTCACCCTGGTGTTCCAGCCCCTTCAGGCGCTCATGGCGGCCAAGGCCGGGGCCACCTTCGTGAGCCCCTTCGTCGGGCGCATCGACGCCATCGGAGGCGACGGCATGGCCATGGTGGAAGAGATCCTGGCCATCTTCCGCAACTACGACCTGCGCACCCAGGTGCTGGTGGCCAGCGTGCGCAACCCCCTGCACGTGGTGCGCGCGGCCATCATGGGCGCGGACGTTGTCACGGTGCCCTTCGCGGTGCTCAAGGACTTCGTGAAGCACCCGCTCACGGATTCGGGACTGGAGTCCTTCCTGAAGGATTGGGAGAAGGTTCCGAAGTCTTGACGCCGGGGCAGACCATCCCTTGAACGGTCTCGGGACGGCGCCGTCTTGTTGAAGTGACACTTGATGTTTTTCGGGGCTCGCAGGCGCGCCGTGTCTGCGAGCCGTTCAGGGCTGGGGACGCACGCAGCGGGCCACCAGGGGTTCGAAGGATCCCGTCTCGGGAAGGTAGCTCAGGAGTTCTCCTTTTTCCATGTCGAAATACCAGCCGTGCAGGTAGAGCTTGCCGGTCATCACCCGTTCCCAGACAAAGGGGAACGTGAGCAGGTTTTCCAGCGACACGAGCACGGCCGCCTGTTCACAGGCCTTCAGGCGCACGTTGTCCGGCTTGTCGCCTAGTTCCCGGGCCACCTCGGCCAGGGCCGGTTCGGCGATGGAAACCCACGGCGCGATGAACTCGCCAAGGCCTTCGCGTTCCGGAGTCATCAGGGCCTGGATGCCGCCGCAGCAGGAGTGTCCCAGCACGATCACGTGCTCCACGCCCAGGATCTTCACCGAATATTCCACGGCGGCGCTCACGCCGTGCAGGCCCGGAGTCTTCTCGTAGGGGGGGATCAGGTTGGCCACGTTGCGCACCACGAACATGTCTCCCGGCGCGCAGCCGGTGAGGATGGCGGGGTCCACGCGGGAGTCCGAGCAGGCCACGACGAGCACGTTCGGGTTCTGTGAGGACTTGAGGCTTTTGAAGAAGTCGCTGTCCTCGCAGAAGTAGGTCCGCTGGAAATTCTTGAACCCGGTGAGGAAGCGGGCGATGTCCTTCATTGTGTGGGGCTCTCCTTGAAGCGGCGAAGTGCGCCTGTGTGGGCCGGGTGTACGCAAGGTTGCCGTGATGGGCAAGCCTGGGATGGCCGGAGAGGCCATCCTGAGGTAATGCGTTTCATTCTTGATAATGTCGCTCCATATTTTGTCCAGATTGGCGTCTGATTGCCTGGGTAAGGGTTGTTCTTGCGATCCAAGGGAAAATCGATCCTGGGGCATTCTCGTGATGTTCCCAGGAGGGTGGGGTCTGGGGCGGAAAAAGAGGGCATGAGAAGGGGGTGGCGTCCGGGAGGAGTCGAGATTTCGAGGCGGGGGTCCGGGCAAGGGCTCAGGTCAGTCCGAGGGACTGGTTCGGAGGAGGCCGGGCGAGGCAGGAGGGAGGTCGGCCCGGGTGGATTCGTGCAGTGGTCGGCCGGGATGAATCATGCAGTGTCGGTTGCTTGCCGTGGCACGCTCGAACGACGGTCGTTCGAGGTTTGATCCTGGCGCTTGCGCATCTCTGGAGAATGACCGGGCCGACGTTGGCGGTATGGCACGGCTTGTGGCGTCGGCACGAAGCCTGTGCGTGGCGGACCGTGCTCCGGATGAGGCGCAAGGATCCGGCGTGTCCTGTGCGGTGTTCGTCGATGAACGGGTGCTGGGTGTTGACGTCGGGAGGCATTAAGAGGTCGACGTCACGTTCGATCGGTGTTCAGGAGGCTTTGGGAAGGTGGTGGACCCCTCCCCCAACCTCCTTGCTTGTGTCTCATAATGTAAATTATGTTAACTTTAGAAAACGTCGGGATGGCCGGGAGGGCGCATGACCACTCGGTCCGCTTGTTGGGCCGGTATGTGGCTGATGTCTTCCTGGGGTTGGCGGACGTTTTCGTCCTCCTTCAGGGGGCTTTCTCGATCGTCTCCTGCGGCATGTGCTGCAAGCGCTCCGATTCAGACGCTTCGGCAGTCGCTGTCGGCCATGCCTTGCGATGTCCGTCCTGCCGATGCCGCCTGTCCATAGCCGTTCCGCTGGTCCGATGGTTCACGGCAGTATCTGGCCGTGACTGGAGATTCAGCATGACAGCATCCTCTTGTTGATGGAGACTTCGTCAGGCCTTTCCGGTCCAATGGTTGTGTCCGTTGGGATTTCCTGGCGATCCCTGTCTTGCCGGGGCCGTGTGCCTGCTTTGAGGCCGTATCGCCTTCCCTTGCTGGCGGTGGCCGAAGGCTTGCGGAACGCAAACGGCGTCCGTGCCCTGTTGGACACGGACGCCGTTGGCATGGACAGCTTGGATTCAGGTGTTCAGATCCAGAGGTCCACCACCTCGAAGCGGTTCACGTCCACGAGGCCCTTGTCCGTGAGCTTGAGTTCGGGGATCACGGGCAGCGAGGAGAACGATAGAGCCATGAAGGGGTGCGTGTAGTTCGCCTTGCTCAGGGCCACCCGGGTGAAGGCGGCGCGCAGGCGTTCGTAGTCGCGCACGACGTATTCCAGCGGCTTGAGGCTCATGAGTCCGGCGTAGGGCAGCTTGAGCAGCGCCAGCACTTCGCCGTCGGCCACCACGCAGTAGCCGCCGCCCGCCTCGGCCAGGACGTTTCCGGCCAGGGCCATGTCTTCGTCGCAGACTCCGGCCACCACCAGATTGTGGGAATCGTGGGCCACGGTGCCCGCGATGGCCCCGCGCGCCATGCCCAGGCCCTGCATGAAGCCCAGGGCGATGTGGCCGCCCTTGCCGTGGCGCTCCACCACGGCGAGCTTGGCCAGGTCCTGCGCCGGGTCGGCGTGGGCGAATCCGTCGGCCATGCGCGGACGCACGGCAACGCTCTTGGTGACGATCTGGCCGGGGATCACCCCGATGCAGCGAACTTCATCCTTCACTTGAACAATTGCGAAGTCCTCGGCCCCCAGCCTGCCCCCGGACGTGGAGAGGCGTACGGTGTTGACCGCCTTGACGCGGCCCTGGGGGGCGAATCCGCCGGGCGGGACCTCCTCCCCGGCCAGGAAGCACTTCCAGATGCGGAATTCCTCCAGATTGTCCAGGAGCACCACGTCGGCGCGGTAGCCCGGGGCCACGGCCCCCCTGCCGCGCATGCCGAAGTGCCGCGCGGTGTTGATGCTGGCCATCTGCACGGCGCGCAGCGGGTCCACGCCCAGGCGCACGGCCATGCGCACGTTGTGGTCCATGTGGCCGTTGGTGGTCAGGTCGAAGGGGTCGCGGTCGTCGCAGACCATGGAGATGTTCTGGGCGTTGTGCGGGTTCACGGCGGCGATGAGGTCCGCCAGGTTCTTCTCGTCGCTGCCCTCGCGCATGAACAGGTGCATGCCCTTGCGCAGCTTCTCCAGGGCTTCTTCCAGATCGGTGCATTCGTGGTCGGAGCTGGGTCCGGCCAGCACGTAGGCGTTGAGCGCCTTGCCCGACACCAGGGGCGCGTGTCCGTCGATCACCGCGCAGTGGCACGCTGCGATCTTGGCAAGCACCGCCGGGTCCTTGGCCAGCAGGCCGGGATAGTTCATGAGTTCAGCGAGGCCCAGCACGCGGTCGTGGTGGCGCTGCACCAGCCAGGCGATGTCCTCGGCGGTCACGGCGGCCCCGGAGGTCTCCATGGTGGTGGCCGGAACGCAGCTGGAGGCCATGATGAAGAAGGTCAGCGGGCAGCGCTCGGTGTTGGCGAGCATGTCCTCGATGCCCTGGCGGCCCAGAACGTTGGCGATCTCGTGGGGATCCCAGACCACGGCGCAGGTGCCGCGCGGCGCGGCGGCGCGGGCGAACTCCCAGGGCGTGAGCAGTGTGGACTCGATGTGGATGTGCCCGTCGATGAGCCCGGGACAGGCGTAGCGCCCCTGGCAGTCCACCACCTGGCGCGCCTCGTAGTCTCCGAAGCCCACCACCACGCCGTCGGCCACGGCGATGTCCGCCTCGTGGATGTCGCCCGAGAGCACGTTCACCAGGCGCGTGTTCCTGAGCAGCAGGTCCACGGGCTCGTCGCCCAGGGCCAGGCCGATCCTGCGGGTAAGGAACGCCACCGTCGAATCGAATTCCATGAAGCCTCCGCATAGGCCGGGTGCGACGCCCGGCCTCAAAGGTATCACATGATCCTATTTGACCACGACCGCAGTGTCCATGCTAAATCCGGAGAAACCCGACCGCAAAGGATCTTGCATGAGCGCACGCACCATCGACTGCCAGGGCATGACCTGCCCCCAGCCCCTCATGGCCTGCAGGAAGTGCATCGAGGCCGAGGCCCCCGAACACCTCGAAATCATCGTGGACGACGAAGCGGCCCTGGAGAACGTGGGCCGCTATCTGGCCGCCTCGGGCTACCTGCACGCCAGCTCCCGCCACGGCAAGGCCTGGACCATCGTGGCCTCCCGCGCCCCCGGGGCCGCTCCTGCCGCCCCCGCCGTGGAGGACTTCCCCTGTCCCGTGCCCCAGGCCCCCGAGGGCCAGCGCATCGCCGTGTTCCTCACCGCGAACACCATCGGACGCGGGGACGACGCCCTGGGTGAAAAGCTCATGGCGAACTTCATCAAGACCCTGCCCGAAATGGGGCCGGACCTCTGGCGCATCGTCCTGGTCAACGCCGCCGTGCGGCTGGCCGTGGAAGGCAGCCCCCACCTGGAGACCCTGCGCGCCCTGGAGGACGCCGGAGTCTCCATCCTCGTCTGCGGCACCTGCCTGGAATTCTTCGGACTTCTGGATAAGCGCGCCGTGGGACAGACCACCAACATGCTCGATGTGGTCACCAGTCTCCAACTGGCCACCAAGGTGATCGACCTGTAGCTTTTCGCAGCCCGGCCGCCTTTCCCGGGGCGGAACGGGCGATCCCTGGCGCGCGGCGGACGGCTGCCCTCCTCCGCCGCGCGTTCAGGAGCCCTTCAAGAGACTGGCGCGCCGCGCCCGCCCAGGGTAGACTCCCCTCATGTCGACGCCCAAGAAGACGCCAAGCCCTCGCAGGTCCGGCCCTGTCCGAGCGCCCTCCTCCACCGGCGAGCCCATGCGCCTGAACAAGGCCCTGGCCCTGGCGGGCGAGGCCTCGCGCCGCGCGGCCGACGAGATGGTCCGCGCGGGACGCGTCACCCTCAACGGACGCCCCGCGCAACTGGGCGACGTGGTCCGCCCCGGCGACCAGTTGGCCGTGGACGGCAGGCCCGTGGCGCACGACCCGCGCCAGGGCCATGTCTACCTGATGCTCAACAAGCCCGTGGAGGTTGTCTCCACCGCCCACGACCCAGAGGGACGCCGCACCGTGCTGGACCTGGCCCGACCCGCCGCGCCCGGCGCGCGCCTCTTCCCCGTTGGGCGGCTCGACTTTTTCTCCCAGGGGCTCATCCTGCTCACCACCGACGGCGACCTGGCCAACCGCCTCATGCACCCCTCCTGGCACCTGCCCAAGCGCTACCGCGTGCTCGTGCGCGGCGACGCGCCCCCGGAAGCCCTGAAGGCCATGCGCTCCGGCATGCGCCTGGCCGAGGGCGAACGCCTGGCCCCCGTGAAGGTGGACCAGACCGCGCGCGTCGGCCGCGACAGCGTGCTGGAAATGGAGCTGATCCAGGGCGTCAACCGCCAGATCAGGCGCATGTGCCGCGACCTGGGCCTGACCATCCTGCGCCTGGAGCGCGTGAGCCAAGGCCCTGTGGAACTGGGCGACCTGCCCGTTGGCGGCGTGCGGCCGCTGCGAGGGGACGAGGTGGCGGCGCTGAAGAAGGCGGTGGGGTTGGCGTAGAAGAAGGAGCCGGGGCTCCGCCCGGACCCGGCAGGGCGCTGCCCTGCACCCGCTGGGGGGATGATCCCCCCAGACCCCGCAATGGCTTCGCGGGCTTCACCAGGGACGGTGTAGCTGGGCCAAAGGAAGATCAGGCGAGGGAGGAAAAGACGCGGGTCGCCAGGGCGGCGGCCTCGTCCAGCCAGGCCGCGCGCTGTTCGGGCGTGGAGGTCACCACCACCTCGAACATCCGCCGGTGGAAGTCCCGCACCCCGCAGAGATCGAAGATGCAGTTGCGCCAGATGAGCTCCAGCGGATCGCCGAAGGCTTCCATCTCGCGCAGGCGCGGCGTGTTGCTCGTGTTGAGCACCAGCGCGCTGCGGGCCTTGAGAAGCCCCACCGGCACGCCCTCCCCGCCGTCGCCCTCCACGAACTCGTAGGCCACCCCGGGACGCATCACCCGGTCGATCCACCCCTTGAGCACCGCCGGGGGCTGGCCCCACCAGTTGGGATGCACCACCACGATGCCCGAAGCCTTGGCCAGCTCGTCGCAGTGGCGCGCCACGAAATCGGGCATCAGGCCGTCGCGCGGGATCTCCATGTCCGGCAGCACCGGCGCGAAACGCTCGGCGTAAAGATCGTGGAAGTTCACGCCCAGGCCCAGGGAGTCCAGGGTCTCCACCACGCGGAGGGCCAGGGCGTGGTTGAAGCTCCCCGGCTTGGGATGGCACAGGATCACGGAAATCACGGTGCGGTCCCCTCTTCCATCAGCCCTCGCAACGCGCGCTTCACGCCGTCCTTGCTGATGCCCGTCAGCTCCCTCAGGGCCTTCTGGGGGCCGTGCTCCACGAAGTGGTCCGGGATGCCCAGGCGCAGCACCCGCTGTCCCGTCAGCGCCCCGCGATCCGCCAGCAGCTCCAGCACCGCCGAGCCGAATCCGCCCTGCAGGGCGTTCTCCTCCACCGTGACCATGCGCCCGAAACGCCCCGCCAGCTCCAGAAGGTCCGCCTCCGGCAGGGGTTTGACGAAGCGCGCGTTGTACACCGCAACGCTCAGGCCGCTTTCGCGCTCCAGTTCCTCTGCCGCCAGCAGCGAGGGCAGCACGCGGCTGCCGATGGCCACGATCACGGCGTCGCGCCCGTCGCGCAGGAGTTCGCCCTCACCCACGGGCAGCGGCGCCGGGGCGTCGCAAAGCGGAGCGCCGATGCCCACCCCGCGCAGGTAGCGGATGGCCGCCGGACCGGGATGGGCCATGGCCGTGGCCAGCATGCGCTGCAACTCGGCCTCGTCCTTGGGGGCCATGAGCATCAGGTTGGGAATGTGGCGCAGGTAGGAGAGGTCGAACACGCCGTGGTGGGTGGCTCCGTCCTCGCCCACCAGCCCCCCCCGGTCCAGGCAGAAGGTCACGGGCAGGTTCTGAAGGCAGACGTCGTGCACGATCTGGTCGTAGGAGCGCTGCAGGAACGTGGAATAGATGGCCACCACCGGCTTGAGCCCCCGCGTGGCCATGCCCCCCGCGAAGGCGACGGCGTGCTGCTCGCAGATGCCCACGTCCACGAAGCGGTCCGGGAAGAGCTGCGCGAAGCAGGAGAGCCCCGTGCCCTCGGGCATGGCGGCCGTGATGGCCACGATGCGCCGGTCCGCGCGGGCCATCTTGCAGAGGGTGTCGCCGAACACGTCGGTGTAGGTGGGCAGCTTGGAGGGCGAATTCTTGATGATCTCGCCCGTCTCCGGCTCGAAGGAGCCCACGCCGTGGTAGTAGGTGGGATTCTGCTCCGCCGGGGTGTAGCCCTTGCCCTTCTGGGTGAGCACGTGCACGAGCACCGGGCCTTTCATCTCGCGCACGTCCTTGAACACCGAGACGAGCTTGGGCAGGTCGTGGCCGTCGATGGGGCCCAGATAGTTGAAGTGGAACGCCTCGAAAAGCATGCCGGGCGTGAAGAATCCCTTGAAGGATTCCTCGCCGCGCCGCGCCAGCTCCACCATCTCCTGGCCGAAGGGAACGTGCCGGGCCATGGACTCGAACTCCTTCTTGGCCCGCTTCACCCAGCGGTTGGAGAGCTGGCGCGAGAGGAAGAGCGAGAGCGCCCCCACGTTCTTGGAGATGGACATCTTGTTGTCGTTGAGCACCACCACCAGGTCGCGCCCGTCGCCCCCGGCCTCGTTCAGGCCCTCGTAGGCCAGGCCGGCGGTCATGGAGCCGTCGCCGATCACGGCCACCACCTTGCCCGCTTCGCCCAGCACGTCGCGGGCCATGGCCATGCCCGAGGCCGCCGAGATGGAGGTGCTGGAGTGGCCCGTGCCGAAGTGGTCGAAGGGGCTTTCGGCCATGCGCGGGAAGCCGCTCACGCCGCCCATGGTGCGCAGGGTGTGGAAGGCGTCGCGCCGCCCGGTGAGGATCTTGTAGGCGTAGGCCTGATGGCCCACGTCCCAGACGATCTTGTCCTGGGAGAGGTCCAGCACCTTGAGCAGCGCCAGGGTCAGCTCCACCACTCCCAGGGACGGAGCCAGATGCCCGCCGTTCTCCGACACGGTGGCGATGATCAGTTCGCGCACGTCCTGGGCCAGCAGGCCCAGATCCTCAAGGGAGAGCGCGGCCACGTCCGTGGGCGAATCCACGCGCGCGAGCATGGTCAACGGATGGCCGTCGAGAAGACTCATGATGGCGATGACTCCTGAAGTCGCGTTGGAAACGAACACTTTGCCCCTCGCGGGGGCGTGCCGTCAAAGGTTTTCGGGCCTGGAAGCCCTATGACACGCGGTCCACGATGAACTGGGCCAGATCGCGCAGGAAGGTCGCCTCGGGACCCTGGAAGGGGCTCAGGCTCTCCACGGCCTGGGCCGCGTTGCGCCGGGCCAGGTCCATGCTGCGCTCCACGCCGATGAGCGCCGGATAGGTGGTCTTGCCCTGCTCCTCGTCGGAGCCTACGGGCTTGCCCAGGGACTTTTCGTCGCCCACCACGTCCAGCACGTCGTCCACGATCTGGAAGGCCGCGCCCACCGACTGGCCGTAGCTGCGCGCCCGGGCCAGCACGTCCGGAGCGGCCCCGGCCAGCTGCGCGCCGCACACGCAGGCCGCCGTGATGAGCGCTCCGGTCTTCATGGCCTGCATCTCGCGCAGCTCTTCCAGGCTCACGCCGGCCTTGGCGGTGTAGGCCATGTCCAGGGCCTGGCCGCCCACCATGCCACCGGCCCCGGCGGCGCGCGCCAGGGTGGCGATGGCCTCCACCACGCGCCCGGGAGGCAGCTCCCCGGCCGTGGCGGCCATGAGCCCGAAGGCCTCGGTGAGCAGTCCGTCGCCCGCCAGGATGGCCATGGCCTCGCCGAACACCTTGTGGTTGGAGGGGCGGCCCCGGCGCAGATCGTCGTCGTCCATGGCCGGGAGGTCGTCATGGACCAGCGAATAGGTGTGGATGAACTCCAGCGAGGCCGCGAACGGCATCGCCGCCCCGGCCTCGGCCCCCAGCATGCGCGCGAAGCACAGGCAGAGCACGGGCCGGAGCCGCTTGCCCCCGGCCAGCAGGCTGTATTCCATGGCCTCGCGCAGTCCGGACGGGATGCCCTTGCCCTTGAGCAGGCCGCGCAGAGCCTCCTCCACTTCGCGGGAATAGCCGCGCAGGCGGTCCTTGATGCTCACGTCAGTTCTCCTCGCCGGGGGCGTGATCGAAGGGTTTGAGGCCTTCCGGAGTCGCCTGGCTCACCACGAGCCGGGCCTCCTCCAACTGGGTGCGGCAGGAGGCGGCCAGGGCCTGGCCTTCCTTGTAGAGGGAGACGCCCTGCTCAAGGGGCAGCTCCCCGCTCTCCAGCTGTTCCACGATCGCCCGCAGCCGGTCGATGTTTTTCTCGAATGTCGGTTTCTTCGCGCTCATGATCATCCTCCGGGCCGGCGGTCGAAGGGACCGCCCGCCGTGAACAGGGGCATGGGGTCCACGGACTGGCCGAGGACCTTCATGCCGAAATGCAGATGCGGCCCGGTGGAGCGCCCCGTGGAGCCTACGAGGCCCACCAGCTGGCCGCGCTCCAGGTGCTGGCCGGTGCGCACGGAAACCTCGGACAGGTGGAAGTACATGCTCACCACTCCCTGGCCGTGGTCGATGAACACCGAGAGGCCGTTGAAGAAGAAGTCGCCCGTGAGGATCACCTTGCCCTGGTTGACGGCGTGCACCGGGTCGCCCTTGCGCGCGTCGAAGTCGATGCCCGTGTGGGGGCTGCGCGGCTGACCGTTGAGGATGCGGCGCAGGCCGAAGGCGCTGGTGACCTCGCCGGGAACGGGGCGCAGGAAGGGGAAGCTCCAGAAGCGGCGCTCCCCGGCCTCGTCCATGGCCTTGGCGATGAGCGCCTGTTCGCGCTTGATGCGCGCCAGGTTCTCCTTGGAGGGCGTCACCGTGGAGGGCGGCAGGTTCAGGCGCTGCTCGGGGAAGTCCGTGGGCGTCACCTCGATCTTGCCCAGCACCATCTCGCGCCGCGCCGGGCGCACGGCCTCCACCACCAGGGAGTGGGACCCGGGCTTCACTTCCAGCCCGGCCGCCAGGAGCACCTCGCCCCGGAAATCCCGGCCGCGCTTGCGCATGAGCACTTCCACCACCCTGCCCTGCCACTCGGCCGTGACCTTCTCCACCTGGTTCACCAGGCGCACCTCGGCCACGAAGGGCTGGCCCACGCCCACGGACTCGGGCACGACCACCGTGAGGGGGCCTTCCACCAGCGTCTGGTCGGCCGCCCGCAGCGGGGCCGCCGAAACAAGGAGCAGCACGAGGGCCGCGAGAGCCCGCAACACGTTCACCGGGTTTCCTCCACGTCCAGGACGCTGGTCCTGATCCTGCCGTCGCGCGCCACGATGTCCAGCCGGTCGCCCGGGGCCGCCTCGGCCACGGAGCGCAGCGCCGTGCCGTCGGCCTTGAGGGCCAGGGCGTAGCCGCGCGCCAGCGGCCCCAGGGGGTCGAGCCCCTCCAGGCGCGCCGCCAGCAGCTCCAGCCGCGCGCCCGCCCGCTCCGCATGCAGCCCGGCCGCCAGTTCCAGGCGGGCCGCCAGGGCCGCCAGGGCGCGCGGGTCGCCCAGGGCGCGCCCGCAGGGCTCCATGCGTTGCGACAAGCCCTGCAGCGCTTCCTGGCCGCGCCGCGTCAGGTCGAGACCGGTCCGCGCCAGGCGCGACGACAAATTCTCCAACCGTTCGCCCAGGCGCTCCACCCTGCCCCGGGGCGACAGCCAGGACAAGGCCCTGGCCAGGCCCTCCAGGCGCTCGGCGCGTCCCGCCAGGAAGCGCGCGAAGCCGCGCTCCAGGGCCTCCTGGGCCTCGTCGGCGCGCTGGGCCAGCACGGGGCGCTCGCTCCACAGAAGCTGCGCCGCGTGGCTGGGCGTGGCCGCGCGCACGTCGGCGGCCAGGTCCGCGATGGTCACGTCCACCTCGTGCCCCACCCCGCAGACCACGGGGACCGGGCATTCCACCACGGCCCGGGCCACATCCTCGGTGTTGAAGGCCCAGAGGTCCTCCAGGGAGCCTCCGCCGCGCACCAGGGCCACGGCCTCGGCCCAGCCGTCCGCTCCGGCGGCCTCCAGGGCGCGGGCGATCTGGCCCGGGGCCTGCTCGCCCTGCACCAGGCAGGGGTGCAGGCGCACCTCGCAGCCCAGCCCCCGCGAACCGCCCACGCGCAGGAAGTCGCGGACGGCCGCGCCCGAGGCGCTGGTCACCAGGGCCACGCGGGCGGGGTCTCGCGGCAGGGGGCGCTTGCGCTCCTGGTCGAACCAGCCCAGTTGCGCCAGCCGGCGCTTGAGGGCCTCGAATTCCAGGTGGAGCCTGCCCAGGCCCATGTCCTGCACCAGTTCCGCCACCAGCTGGTAGCTGCCGCGCGGGGCGTACACCGTGAGCCGTCCGGCGCACAGGGCCTCCACGCCTTCGCTGAGCCAGGCCGAGGGGTCGGCGTCCTCCAGGACTTCGCCGGTCAGGGGATCATAGCGCTCCCTGCCCTCCAGGGGAAGGCCCAGGCGACTTCCCTTGAACCAGACAACCGAGAGCACCGATTCCTCGTCCTTGAGCGAGAAATAGACGTGCCCCGAGGCGGGACGCGCCAGGTTGGACACCTGGCCGCGCACCCACACGAAGGGGAACTGGCCTTCCACCACGTCCTTGAGGGCGCGGGTGATCTCGCCGACGCGGAAGATGTGGGGCATGGCTAGACCCGGCCTCGGCACCGCCGGACAGGGAGAAGCCTCCGGCGGCCAAAGGGCTGCGCCCTCTGGACTCCCATGCGGGTGTCCCTGCCCTACCGGGATTCCCAGCCAGCCAGCGCCTGAAGCCGCCACGCGGTGAACGCGGCCTCGAAGCCTTCCACGGGAAGTTCGGACTTCTCGCCCGTGCGGCGGTCCTTCACTTCCACGATGCCCCGCGCCAAGCCCTTGCCGCCCAGCACGATCTGGAGGGGGAAGCCCATGAGGTCGATGTCCTTGAACTTCACGCCCGGGCGTTCGTCGCGGTCGTCCAGCACGGCCTCGACGCCCTGTCCGGTGAGCCATTCGTAGATGGCCAGGGCCTTGGCCAGGGGCTCGCCCTTCACGTCCAGGCAGACCACCGCCACCTCGAAGGGGGCCAGGGCGGGGGGGAACTTGATGCCCGCGCCGTCGTGGTTCTGCTCGATGCAGGCGGCCACCACCCGCGACACGCCGATGCCGTAGCAGCCCATGTAGACCAGACGGTCCTTGCCCTGCTCGTCCAGCACGGAGGCCTTCATGGCCTCGGAATACTTGTAGCCAAGCTTGAACACGTGGCCCACCTCGATGCCCTTGGTCAACTCCAGGGGCGCGCCGCAGCGCGGGCAGGGGTCGCCGCAGGCCACGTTGCGCAGGTCGGCGTAGTTGGTGAGGAGCACGTCGTCGTCCAGGTCCACGTGGAGGAAGTGCGCGTCGGCCTTGTTGGCTCCGGTGATCCAGTCGGTGTCCTGGGCGAGTTCGCGATCGGCCAGGATGGTCTTCACCACGTCGGCGTTCAGGCCCACGGGTCCGGCGAAGCCCACGGGGGCCTTGGTCCAGGCCTGAACCTGCTCGGGGGTGGCCAGGGCCACGTCCTGGGCGTTGAGGGCGTTTTTCAGCTTCACCTCGTTCAATTCCCGGTCGCCGCGCACCAGGGCGGCCACGGGCTTGCCGTCGGCCACGTAGAGGAGCGTCTTGACGATGCGCGCGGGCTCGACCTTCAGGAAGGCGGCCACCTCTTCGACGGTGTGCGCGCCGGGGGTGGCCACCAGCTTGTGCTCGGGGCAGTTGCCGGGCTTGGTCTTCACCGGGAGCATGGCCTCGGCCTTCTCCAGGTTGGCCCCGTACTCGCAGGAGGGGCAGGCGGCGATGGTGTCCTCGCCGGTGTCGGCCAGCACCATGAACTCGTGGGAGTAGTTGCCGCCGATGGCCCCGGTGTCGGCCTCCACGGCCCGGAAGCGCAGGCCCAGGCGCGAGAAGATGCGGCAGTAGGCGTCGTACATGGCCTTGTAGCTGGCCAGCGCGCCCTCCTCGTCCTTGTCGAAGGAGTAGGCGTCCTTCATGACGAACTCGCGCCCGCGCATGAGCCCGAAGCGCGGCCTGATTTCGTCGCGGAACTTGGTCTGCACCTGATAGAGGTTGAGCGGCAGCTGGCGGTAGGAGCGCACCTCGTGGCGGATCAGGTCCGTGACCACCTCCTCGTGGGTGGGGCCCAGGCAGTAGGCGCGGTCGTGGCGGTCCTTGAAGCGCAGGAGCTCCTTGCCGTAGTATTCCCAGCGCCCGGTTTCCTGCCAGAGGTCGGCGGGCTGCACGCCGGGCATGAGGATCTCCAGTGCCCCGGCGCGGTCCATCTCCTCGCGCACGATGCGCGCGGCCTTGTTGAGCGAGCGCAGCCCCAGGGGCAGGAAGGTGTAGATGCCCGAGGTGAGCTTGCGGATCATCCCCGCGCGCAGCATGAGCTTGTGGCTGACCACCTCGGCGTCGGCCGGGTCTTCCTTGAGGGTGGGGGCGTAGTATCTGCTCAGTTTCATCTGTTCTCGAACTCCGTGATGATGGTGTCGAGCTCGCGCAGGAATTCCGCGAGCACGTTGGATTCTCCGCGCACCTTGCGCACCACTTCCCCCTTGCGGAAGATCACGGCACAGTCGCGTCCGCCCGCGAGGCCGATGTCCGCCTCGCGCGCCTCGCCCGGGCCGTTGACCACGCAGCCCATCACGGCCACCTTGATGGGCGTGCGCACGTGGCGCAGTTTCTCCTCCACGGCCTGGGCCAGGCCCGCCAGGTCGATCTCCGTGCGCCCGCAGGTGGGGCAGGAGACGATCTCGGGGCCGCGCTCGCGGATGCCCAGGCAGCGCAGGATTTCCCACGCGGCCGTCATCTCCGTGAGCGGGTCGCCCGTGAGCGAGACGCGCAGCGTGTCGCCCAGGCCCATCCACAGAAGCACCCCCAGGCCCACGCCGGACTTGGCGGCCCCGCGCAGGGGCGTGCCCGCCTCGGTGATGCCGATGTGCAGGGGGTAGTCCACGGTCTCGGACAGGAGCGAATAGGCCGCGATGGTGGCCGGAACGCTGGAGGACTTGAGAGAAATCTTGATCTGGTCGAATCCCTGGTCTTCGAGCAGGCGCACGTGGTGCAGGGCGCTCTCCACCATGGCCTGGGGCGTCGGGCCGCCGTGTTTGGCCAGCAGGGACTTCTCCACCGAGCCAGAGTTGACCCCGATGCGGATGGGCGCGCCGCGCTCGGAAGCCGCGCGCACCACGGCGGCCACCTTCTCCGGGCCGCCGATGTTGCCGGGGTTGATGCGCAGGGCGTCCACGCCGGATTCCAGGGCCAGGAGGGCCAGGCGGTGGTCGAAGTGGATGTCCGCCACAAGGGGCACGGGCGAGACGGCCTTGACGGCGCGAAGCGCCCGGGCGGCCTCCTCGTCGGGCACGGCCAGGCGCACGATCTCGCATCCGGCCTCGGCCAGGGCCAGCACCTGGGCCGTGGAGGCCTTGGCGTCGCGGGTGTCCGTGTTGGTCATGGACTGCACGCGGATGGGGTGGTCCCCGCCCAGAAAGAGGGAACCCAGGCGGATCACGCGGGTCTTGCGCCGGCGGATGGGGGATGGCTGTCTGTGGTCGTTCATGGAAGTGGGGGATTCTATCCTATTTCAGGGTCGATGCAAATGGGGGGTGCTGGGGGTCAGAAGTAGCCCAGGGCGTGGAGTTCGGCCATGCGCGCCTCTTTTTCGGCGTCGCGCCCGCCGCGCTCGCCCAGGCCCGGGGCGCTGAGGGCCGTGCAGGGCACGCAGCCCAGGGAACGGTACCCCCGGTCGTAGAGTTCGCAATAGGGCAGGCCCTTCTGGGTGGTGCAGGCCCACACGTCCATCTCGGTCCAATGGAGGATGGGGTTGGCCTGGTGGTATCCGCCCCGGTCCTCCAGGAGATCCGTGAGCTTGCGGGCGGGGTTCTCGTCGGCGCGCACGCCGCTGATCAGCACTTCCAGGCCCAGCTCCGCCACGGCCCGGCGCAGGGGCTCCACCTTGAGCGACCGGCAGCAGGCCATCTTGTCCTGGGCCACCTCCCGGGGAATCTCTTCGGGACGGGGGCGCGCTATGTGCAACTCTACGCCCCACTCCCTGGCCAGCCGATCCCGGAAGGCCAGGATTTCCGGGAATTTGTACCCCGTGTCCAGGTTCACGGCCCGCAGGGGGCCGGGCGTGACCGCACGCCAGAGATTGAGGACCACGGTGGAGTCCTTGCCGCCTGTCCAGGCCACGGCCACGCGGGAGGGGTCGCGATCTTTCAAGAGCGATTCGAGGAAATCGATGGTGTGTGCGAGTTTTTCTTGGAGACTTTGCATGGCTGGTCTAGGGTTTCGGGGATGTTGAACGCAGGAGGCCCGCATGGAACTCAATGAGGAAATGGCCGCGATGATCCTTGGGAACGGCCTGTGCGCGATGGCCACCTGCGGGGGCGGCGAGCCGCGCGCGTCGCTCATGTCCTACGCCGTGGAGCCGGACTGCTCAAGCGTCTATCTGGCCACGCCGTCGGGCACGCGCAAATGGGCCAACCTGCTGGAGAATCCCCGGGTGTCGCTGCTCATCGACGAACGCTGCCAGGCCCCGGGCGGAGACCGGAGCCGCGTGCGCGCCCTGACGCTGGACTGCCTCCACATGCCTCTGGAAGAGGCTGCGGAGAAACGGGCCGTCCTGGAGAGGATCGCCACCCGGCATCCGCACCTGCGGGACTTCCTTTCCGGTCCGGACATGGAGCCTGTTCGCCTTAAACCACTGAAATGCCTTCTTTTACGCGGCGCATCGGAAAGTTCCTTCATTGATCTGGAAAAATAATGAAATCTTTGCTTGACGCGAGGGGGGGTTCTCTTTAAATACCCACTTCTCGACGACGCGCCCGTAGCTCAGCGGATAGAGCGCCGGACTACGAATCCGTAGGCCGCAGGTTCAAATCCTGCCGGGCGCACCAAGAAAACCAAGGGGTTAGGTCACACAGACCTAGCCCCTTGTTCCGTTGTTGGCCTTCCAGGCCCGCTCTGGGCCCGCGCGTGAATGGCAACCCAACAAGGGAGGGGGCAAAATGCCTGTCTTCGAGTACAAAGGACGGATGTACGAGTGCGCGAATGAGGGCGCATTCGAGGAATTGAAGGAAATCCTCGACCTCAAAGAGAAGATGAAGCCGCTCTCCGAAGAGGCGACGCGATCCATCGCGCGCAAGATGGCTTCCCCTGTGGGCCTGGACGACGACGGCAAGCCGTTCCGTTGAGCGAAGACGGAGGACGACGATGAACCAGATCATATCCGACAACTGGATGGAGTACGGCAGGCTCAAGAAGCTCGCCAAGGCCGGAGACGCGGAGGCCGCCGCGAAGGTCAAGGCGATGGAGGACGCGAAGCCGGAGGACTACAAGACGATCCCGAAGGACGTGCTTGAGGAGTGCCGCCTGAAGTCGCTGAAGGAGTTCCGCGACGAGTTCGGCGAAGACGGGCTCGGGGGGATGTAGGCCATGTGGATTTTCACAGAGGACGGGCGCTGGTCGGGGGTCGTCCGAAAGAAGTAGCCCCTCCCCCTTCCCTCGCCTTCCGGGCGGGCCAGGGGCCTCGAAACCAGCGCCCCCGGCCCTCGGCCCGGTTTTCAACCCAGGCGCGGCCTGGGGCGATCCTGGGCGAAAGCCGGGGGCGAACCGGGGGCAAATCAGGTCAGGCCAGGGCCAGTTCGGCGGCCTCGGCCAGCAACCAGCCCGCCGCCTCGCGCAGCGCCTCACGATCCGCCCTGGCCTGGGCCTTCACGACGGCCACGAACGACTCGGCCACGGCATCCACAAGCGCCGCCTCGGCCTCTGGGGTCGCAGCTGCACCACCGGCCAAGGGCTTCGAGTACGTCACGCCGCTTTCGCTCACGTTGATGGTCAGTTCCGCGCCGTTGTTCGTGATGATCTCGATCCGCATAACGCCTCCAGTGTTTGCATGTTGTGTCGTTGTGAACGCTCTACAACATGCAGCTAGGTCAGCGCCAATTCCGACTGTAAAACGCGTGAGGCTTGATTCGATTCTAACGAGAATGCGCGACGGTGAAACGCCAGCTTCGAGGCGTTGCGTCGCGTGCTTGGGGCTTAAAAGTAGAATATCGGCGGAATGTCGTTTCTAGTCCGACAAAATCAAAAATAGATTCGGCCGGAGGTGGCCCAACCTTCGCGCCCAATGCGCTCCGGCATCCTTCCTCCGGCCGAAAGACCAGACAGGGTTCTAGTGTGCTGTGGCAGCGTCGCCCACAAAGGCGCCCGTGGCACACCACGTTGCCATGATGGCCGCGCAAGCGTCCGTGACCGGGCCACGGTCGGCGCAAGCCAGTCGTTTTTCGATCTTGGCCAGCCGGTCGAGAACGCCGCGCATTTCCGCCACGGCAAAGCGGTAGACCTTCAACGCCTCGCCGTGGGCGGCTGTCCCACGTGCCTTGGCGGCGCGGCAAGCCGCTTGGCGCAGCGACGCGCACGCCTGCTCGGTGATGACCTCCATCTCCGATGCCAGCCAGACCCGGCGATGTTCGCTTAACGGGTGTGTCATGTTGTCGCTCCTTTTGTTTTCCGCGAAAACGCTCGCGGGGATTTTGTATACTCAGCCAGAGTGAACGCGCTTGCCCGTAAGCGTCGGCGTTGCCTCGGACCTCACGGCGCATGAAACATGCACGACGGCTCCGCCCTGCCAAACAATCAAACTCCGACACCTGGGGCACTTGACCCGGATGCGGACCACCTCTCCCTCAAGCAAGAGCTTGGAGCAGGCCGGACAGCGAAATGTAGTGAGGTGCATGTGTTACTTGAGGGTTGCGCTTGTCAGCGGACACCCATGAGCCGCCCGTCACGGTCCCGCACAACGCGCCTGCGCGCACCGCTCCGATCCAAGAGGGCCACCACGCGCCCGGAGGCGTCGCGCTCGACCTGCCGGGGCTGGCTCGTGAAGGCCCCGGGCGGCAGGGAGAACGTCAACGACGGGTCGGCCATCTCGAACGTGAGGGCGTCCCACTCGCCCACAAGCTCAAGCGTAGGTTCCGGGGCCACCGTGAACTCGACGCGATCCACCTCGGCCGTGAACTCCAGCACCGGAGCCGCGTCAACGATGAATTGGACTGCAATTTCAGTCGATGACAAGGTTTCCGCCTCCAAGAGTTATTTTGTCGCCAAGCGTGTTCGTCAGAACAAACTTGAACGGCATCCGCGAGCGCGGGGCGTTCAACGTATCTTCGGACGTAAGGCGCAGTTCTGACGTTACAACGCGCTCAATATAAGTCGAAGCACCGTTGTAGACGTAGAACGTCACCGTCGCATCGTCCATCGAAAGAGGCTTTCCGGCTGGCGTGCGGAACCGCAACGCATAGCGCCGGGAGTCGCCTTTGGTGATTTTCAAATCGGGCATGGTGTTCCTCATGGGGCGGCCCCTCGTCCGGCAGGGCCGCCCGGTGTGTTTCAGTCGGCGAACCGCTCGCGGGCCTGTTCCACGATGACGGCGCACGATTCGGGCGTCTGGCCGCGCAGCGATTCCAAGAACGCGTCGCGGTCGGCGCGGGCCAGGGTCACGGCGTTCGTGTCACCACCGAAGGCGCGGCGAGCTTCGAATGCGGCGCAGAAGTTCGAAATCTCCGTGGCGAATGGGTGATTGACGGGTCCATGGTCCATAATGGAGACCCCTGCACGGTAAAACGCCTCAATAGACCTTCCAACTATTCGTAAT
>NZ_JBZVFJ010000066.1:0-20856 GCF_058402725.1 Fundidesulfovibrio sp.
AGGAGAGCCCGGCGTCCACCACATACATGCCGACCTGGAGATCGAAGATGCGGACCTTTTTGAGCATGCAAACCGTCGCCGGAGGGGCTCTCGGCCGTCCCGGCCCCCCGGATCGGGCCGGAACGCGGCGGATGGGCCGCCGCATGGGGGACAATCCCCGGTGAAGACTACATCACGGGTGGAATTTCTGGCAAGGGGCCAGGACGGCCCGGCCGGGTCGCCAGCCGAACGGCCTTGCGCGCCGTCCGCGCCGGACGCGTTCCCTTGGATGCCGCCACCGGCAGGCTCCGGGCCGCGCGCCTCATGCGCAGGGTCGGCCCGTGCCGGACGCGCGCCAACCGGCATCAGGCCGACGGGCGGAAAAGCGGCAGGGCGGACTCGTCGGGCTGGAACCGTTGGGGTGACAGCAGGGAGGCGGGCTGGTCTGCCTGAATCCGGCGGAGGGACGGCAGGGAGGCGGGCTAGTCGGCCTGGGCCTGGCGGAGGTGGTCCCAGGAGATGCTCAGGGTGCGCCGTCCCCACTGGCGCGCTCCGGCGGCGTCGCGCCCGAAGTAGATGTCGATGGTCTTCTCGTGGCGGGCGTGCATGAGGTCCATGACCTTGTACTCGCCGTCCAGGCCGTCGATGCGCACGGTCTGGTCCAGGGCGAGCCCGTGCAGGTCGATGAGGTCGGGCGAGACGGCGATGGCGTTCAGCTCGGGGGTGAGCAGTTCGCCGTTGGCTGCGCGCGGGAGTCCCTTGCGGGACTTTCCCACGCTCTGGGCCGTGTAGGCCATGGCGGTGACGGTGAGGGACTTTCCGCCCCGTTCGGGCAGGGCGAAAAGCTTGGTGGGGGAGCAAGACAGGGTGGCGGCGTCTTGCTCCACCAGGCAAGCGGGCTTCTTGGCGCATCCGGAGGAGAATGCCATGCCCAGAAGCAGGGCCATAAGGGCCCATGAAAAAGAACTGGAGGAGGACCGTTTCCGGGTCTTGCCAGCGGGCTTGGCAAGGCCTGATTCAATACGCATGAAAATCCCCTAGCAGCCCCCCAGGGCCACGGCAAGCGCGGCCCAAAAAGATGGACAACATTTCATCTTCCGAAAGGTCTTCCAGGGGGCCTCCGCCCTCAATCGAAGCGACCCGCCAGGGGCCTTCCGCAGCCGGGACAGGCCCCCCCGGGCGGCGCGCCTGAGGGCAGCGCGAAGCCCCGGCGCTCCACGGCGACGGCCCCGCAGCCGGGACAGCGCGTGGCGTTGTGGGCGTTGCCCGGAAGGTTGCCCACATAGACGTGTTCGAGGCCCGCGTCCCTGCCGATTCTCCAGGCCATCTCCAGGGTGGACTCGGGCGTGGGGGGGCGGTCCGTCAGGCGATGGTCCGGGTGGAAGCGCGAGAGGTGCCAGGGGGTGTGCGCCCCGGCCTGCTCCACGATGAACCGGGCCATGTCCGACAGCTCCTCGGGGGAGTCGTTGAGGCCCGGGATCACCAGCGTGGTCAGCTCGATCCACCAGCCAAGCTCGCGCATGCGCCGGATGTTGCGCTTCACGGGCTCGAGCTTCGCCTCGCAGACCTGCTCGTAGAAAGCCGGGGTGAAGGCCTTGAGGTCCACGTTGGCGGCGTCCACGAGGGGGGCCAGTTCGTCCAGGCACTCGGGACTCATGAAGCCGTTGGTGACCATGACGTTGGCCAGCCCGGCCCCCTTGGCCAGACGCGCCGTGGCGGCCATGAGTTCGAGAAAGACCGTGGGCTCGGAGTAGGTGTAGGAGACGCTGCGGCAGCCCGAGGCCAGGGCCGCCTCCACCAGCCCCGCCGGGTCGGCCTTGCGGCCCTCCACGGGCCTGCCCATGCGGGGCGGCTGGGAGAGCGATGCGTTCTGGCAGAACGAGCAGCCCAGGTTGCAGCCCATGGTGCCGAAGGAAAAGGTGAGGCTGCCCGGCAGGAAATGGTAGAGGGGCTTTTTCTCCACCGGGTCCACGTTGAGGGCCGCCACGCGGTCCCAGACCAGGGTGAAGAGCGCTCCGTCCCTGTTGACGCGCACGCCGCAGCGGCCGCGCGCGCCGGGGTCGATCAGGCAGAAGTGGCAGCACAGGCGGCACTGCACGCGCCCCTCGGCGAGGGGTTTCCAAAGACTCGCGGGATGCATGGTCTACCTCCCTGGCGGGTTCGCCCCGCCTGGCCAGGCGATGCGTCGCCGACCGCGCCCGCAGCCTGGCCGGGCGGCTGCGACGCAACGACGCGTTACGGCCCGCGCCTGCCGCCCGGCTGCACGGGGAGCACCACCGGCGGCTGGAGAGGCCTGGGCCCCTGGTTCACCTGGGGCACAACGTAGATGGGACCCATGTCCGGCATCTGCTGCGGCTGCTTGGGCTTGCGCTCGATGACCATCTCGTTGTCGCCGCGCTCGTTCTGTCCGGCGCGCAGCGTGCCCTGCGGGTCCTGGTTCTGGAAATCCCTGGTGGTGAGGGTGTTGTCCTTGCGCTCGCCCTCGGCCCGGACCGCCCCGGGCGCGGCCAGCGCCGCCAGCACGGCCGTAGCGACCAACGTGCGTTTCCATGCGTCGCCCATCCTCCACCTCCTTGAATTTGGAGCCCGGAAGGCATAAGCTCCCCCCAACCAATCGAAGGAGCCCTTCCCCCATGACTGACCGCGCCGATGCCTATCGCCGCGCCGGGGTGGACATCACCGCCGCCGGGCGGCTGGTGGACCGCATCAAACCCCTGGCCCAGGCCACGTTCAACAAGGGTGTCATCACCGACATAGGCGGTTTCGGCGGCCTTTTCAAACTCGATCTGCAGTCCTACGAGGAGCCGGTGCTCGTCTCCTCCACCGACGGCGTGGGCACCAAGCTCCTGCTGGCTTTCGAGTTCGACGGCCACTCCACCGTGGGCATCGACCTGGTGGCCATGAGCGTCAACGACATCCTGGTGCAGGGCGCGAAACCCCTGTTCTTTCTTGATTACTTCGCCACCGGCAAGCTCGACGTGGACACCGCGGAGCGCGTGATCAAGGGCGTGGCCCACGGCTGTTCCGAGGCAGGATGCGCCCTGCTTGGCGGCGAGACCGCCGAGATGCCCGACTTCTACCCCCCCGGCCATTACGACCTGGCAGGGTTCTGCGTGGGCATCGTGGACAACACCAAGATCGTGGACGGCTCGTCCATCGGCATCGGCGACTGCGTCATCGGCATCAAGTCGTCCGGGCCGCACTCCAACGGCTATTCGCTCATCCGCAAGATCCTGGCCGAGTCGGGCCTGCGCCCCAACGACCTGCTGCCCGGGGCATCGCAGACCGTGGCCGAGGCCCTGCTGGCCCCTACGCGCATCTATGTGAAGAGCGTGCTGAACCTCCTGCGCGATTTCCCCATCAAGGGCATGGTGCACGTGACGGGCGGCGGCTTCTACGAGAACATTCCGCGCATCCTGCCCCGGGGCGTGGCCGCGCGCGTCTCCATGGACAGCTGGCCCATGCCCCCCGTGTTCCGCTGGCTCAAGGACTCGGGTAAACTCACCTGGCCCGAGATGCTCACCACCTTCAACTGCGGCGTGGGCTTCGTGCTCGTGGTGGGCAAGGACATCCTGGAAGACGTGATGAACCGCCTGAACGCCCTGCACGAACAGGCCTGGGTGATCGGCGAGATCGAGCGCCTGCCCCAGGACGGCGAACGCGTCCAGGTGAGCCTCGCCGAGGAATGATCCACGGGCCGCACCTGTGCAATCGAAAAGCCCCCGCCGACGCGGGGGCTTTTTTCGTGACCCGGGCGCGCCGTGCGGCTGGCCCGATTCAGACCCGGCGGGATGCCCGGGGCTTGCCTGAGGCGGGCCTTACGGCATGACCGGGCCATGCCGGCTCCGGCCTTTCACTCCCCGGCCGGTTCGCCCAGGAACGGATTGAAATAGCCGTACTTGAGCCATGTGCAGCGCTTGCGCAGGCGCTTCATGAAGTTGCCAAGGCCCATGCTCGCCCCGAAGCCCGCGCCGCTTGCGCGCACGATGTCCGCGTAGAGGTCCGGGTCCAGGTTGAGGTTGCGCAGCTGCACGAAGTCCGCCCGGGTGGACTCGATGAGCCCGCCCAGGGCCTCCAGTTCCTCCTCGGTGTCCGAGACGCCCGGGTGGTAGAGGAAGTTGAGGCTCACGTGGAGGCCCGCCTCCTTGGCCCGCGCCACGGTCTCGGCCACCTGGGCGAAGCCGTAGCCCTGGGGCCGCGTGTAGGCCTCGTAGAGGGGGGCGCGCGCGCTCACGAGGCTCACGCGCACGGAGTCGAACCCGGCGCGGGCAAGCTCTTCCACCGCGCCGGGCAGGCTGCCGTTGGTGTTCACGTTCACGGTGCCCCGGCCGCCCTTGGCCCGGTAGAGGGCGGCCGACTCCGCCAGGAGCGCCGCCTCGGTGAGGGGCTCGCCCTCGCAGCCCTGGCCGAAGCTCAGCACGGGCCGGGCCTCGCGCTCGGAGTGGGCCAGCATCACCTCCAGCACCTCGCCGGGCGTGGGCCGGAAGGCGATGCGGTTCTGGGTGGAGGGGAAGCCGCTGCCCTCCTCCTGGAGGCTCAGGCAGCCCACGCAGCGGGCGTTGCAGCTGCGCGACGTGGGCAGCGGGGCCTCGAAGCGGCCCAGGGCCAGGTTGCGCGCGGCCGGGCAGCAGAACGTCAGGGCGCAGCCCGCCAGATGGCTCACCAGCCGGTTCCTGGGAAAACGCGCCATGAGCGCCCGGGCCCCGGCCGTGATGCGCTTCTTGGGGATGCCGGCGAACACCTGGCGCTGGTCCTGGTCCACCCGCTTGGCGCAGACGTAGAGCCGTTCGCCCACGATGCCCACGGCCCCGTAGGCGAAGAGCGGCAACACGGGCGCGCCCTCGCGCCGCACGTAGGCCGACGTTCCCGAAAGCGTGTGCCCGGGGCTCACAAAGGCGGCCACGGCCAGTTCCTCCAGCTCCTCCACCTCGCCCGTCTCGGGATCGAACCCCAGGGCGGAGCGTCCGGGCAGCAGGAACAGCTCGCTCTCGGGGGGCAGGGGGATGAGTTCGTCGGGCCTGGGCAGGCCCATCTGATCGCCCCGGCGCACGAGCATCTCCAGGTCGGGGTGGTCGTAGATGGAGCCGTCGGGGGTGGCGTACAGGAGCTTTGGGTGGAGTTTCTCGGTTGCCATGCCCCGGGGTGTAGCCCGAACCGCTCCGGATGAGAAGCCGTCGCGGCAGCACTCGGCGCTTGCGCCTGCCGCAACTCGGCGCTAATGTCCTTAAACATATCGACTGATCCGGTATGATTGTGCAGCATATGTACAATCATGCTTCCCAACTCCAACATCCCATGGCGTACCTGACAACCGGAGGCATCGCATGACGCTTTACCCGGCCGGGACCGCCCGCCTCATCTTCCCGCTCTTGATCGCGCTGTTTGCCGTTTCGTTTCCGGCCGCGCCCTCCCAGGCGAGCGAGCCCAAGGTGTTCCGCCTTCTCTTCATCAATTCCTACCACCGGGGCTATTCCTGGAGCGACGGCATCGAGCAGGGCCTGCGCGAGCGCCTGGCCGCCTCCGGCCAGCCGGTGGAAATCTCCTACGAGTACCTGGACAGCCGCCGTTTCGCCTACGGCAGCCAGATGGAGCATCTGGCCCGGGCCATGGAGATCAAGTACCGCTCCTACCCCCCCGACGTGGTGGTGGTCTCCGACAACGCCGCCTTCGACTTCGCCAGGAACTACCGGGACCGTCTCTTCCCGGGCATTCCCCTTGTGTTCTGCGGCTACAACAACTTCCGCGCCGACGTGCTCCAGGGCCTGGCCGACGTGACGGGCGTCAACGAGGAGGTGAGCGTCCCCGGGGCGGTGGAGCTGGGCCTCTCGGTGCACCCCGCCACGCGTTCGCTGGCGTTCATCATCTCCACGGGCGAGGCCAGCAGCGCCCGCATCGCCGAGATCGCCGAGGCGTCGGTGTTTCCGAAGCTGCGCGAGCGCTTCCAGGTCACGGTGCTCAAGGACGCCTCCCTGGAGGCCATCCGCGTCGGCCTGGCCGCCCTGCCCCGCGAGACCCTGGTGTTCCTCTGCGGCCAGACCAGCGACCAGGGCGCGGGCCGCGCCCTGAGCCCCGCCGAGAACGGACGCCTCGTGAGCGAGGTGAGCCCCTTCCCGGTGTACACCTTCTGGGACTTCCACCTGGGCACGGGCGTGATCGGCGGGCGCATCCTCACCGGGCCGGACCAGGGGCGCGCCGCCGCCGAACTGGTGCTGATGGTGCTGGCGGGCACGCCCGCCGGGTCCATCCCCGTGATGATGCGCTCGCCCACCACGCCCATCTTCGACTACCGCGTCATGGAACGCTTCGGCGTGAGCCCAGCCGCTCTGCCCCCGGGCAGCGAGGTGCTCAACCGCCCCTTCTCGCTCTGGCAGGCCTACCGCTGGCAGATCGCCGGGCTGGCGCTGCTGGTGCTGGTGGAGACGTCGCTCATCCTGCTGCTGTTGCGGGCCATGCGCGGGCGGCGCCGGGCACTGGCCGCCCTGCAGGACGAGCGCTCCCTGCTGGAGGAGCGCGTGCGCCAGCGCACCGAGGAGCTCAAGAGCGCCAACGAGGAGCTGGCCCAACTGAGCTTCCGCGACTGCCTGACCCGCCTGGCCAACCGCCGCCGCTTCGACGAGGCCCTGGAGACAGAGTGCCTGCGCCACCGCCGCTCGGGCAAGCCGCTCTCGCTGATCCTTTTGGACATCGACCGCTTCAAGGACTTCAACGACCGCTACGGGCACATTCAGGGCGACGAATGCCTGCGCCGCATCGGGGCGTTCATGGGCAGCTGCGCCGCCCGCGCCGCCGACCTCACGGCCCGCTACGGCGGCGAGGAGTTCGCGGTGATCCTGCCCGAAACGGGGCCGGAGGGCGCAAAGTCCCTGGCCGAGCGCATCCGCCTGGGCATAGAGGCCCTGGGGATGCCCCACGAGGCCTCCGACGTGGCCGGGCACGTCACCGCCAGCCTGGGCGTGGCCACCATCGACTCCGGCGGGCAGGCCTCGCCGCTGGAACTGGTGCGCCTGGCCGACCAGCAACTCTACCTGGCCAAATCCCAGGGCCGCAACCGGGTCTGCGCCGCCGAGACCGGCTGAGCCCCCCCCCCCGGGGCAACGCCTCGGACCCCACCAGAGAGGGCGCTGCCCTCGGCATCACCCGGGAGGCGCAGACACCGCCACCCCGCCAACGCCCATGCCGGACACCCAGACGCCTGCGCAACCCGACCCCGGCGCGTCCATTACGCCCATGCCGGGGGCGCTGGACCAACCGTCCTACTCTTACGGGAAGTACACCCAGCAGGTGAACGCCAGCAAGGGCGACTACTTCAGCCACGACAACAAGGCCTTCTACCGCCGCGACGGCATGACCTTCCTGCTCACGGGAGACGCCCTGGGCGACGTGGTGCTGGCCCCACGCCGCACGCGCCATGCAGGCGTTCGCCTGCGCAGCGGATGCCAGCGGATGGCCTTCCCAACACCTTGAGCTTGTCAGAATGATTCCTATTGACTACCTTGCAGCCACAGAGATGAGATTCATCCGAGGGAGGTGGGCATGTCCCGCGTGTTCGTGTTTCTGGGCGCCGTGTACTCGGCGCTTTCGGTGGCGTTGGGGGCCGTGGGCTCCCACGCGTTGAAGTCCCGGCTGTCCGTGGAGGCGCTCGCCACGTGGGAGATCGGGGTCCGTTACCAGATGTACCACGGGCTGGGCCTGATGGTGGTGGGCCTGCTGCTGACCCGGTGGCCCGGGAAGCTCTTGACGGCGGGCGGCTGGCTGCTGGCGGCGGGCACGCTGGCCTTCTCGGGCACGCTCTACGAGCTGTGCCTGACGGGCGACCGCCTCTTCGTGCCCATCACGCCCACGGGAGGGACCATGCTCGTGCTGGGCTGGCTCTGCGTGGCCCTGGCCGTGTTCACCCACCGCGCCCCTGCCCGCTGACCGCGCCCCGCGCGGCGCAAAAAAACGCCCCGCCGGGTTCCGGCGTGGAGCCGGTCCGGCGGGGCGCTTGAGGTCGTCGGGCTAGGCCGCGCCGCCCTTCTTCAGGCCCGCGTACCAGCCGCTGGCCTGTTCCAGCAGGGCGTTGACGCGCGCCACCATCTTGTGGGGGTCGGCCAGGTAGCCTTCCAGGAGCAGGGCCGACTCGTAGAGCTGCTCGGCGGCCTGGGCGATGAAGGGGTCGGCCGGATCGGCGGCCTGGATGTCCAGCAGGTTGCGGATCAGGGGATGGTCCGGGTTGATCTCCATGATCTTCTCGGGCACGGACTCGTCCTTTTGCATCATGCGCATGAGCCGCTGCATCTGGGAGCTCATCTGGCCGTCGGCCGAGACGAGGCAGGAGGCGCTGGACTTCAGGCGCTCGGTGGCGCGCACGTCCTTGACGCGCGGCCCCAGCACCTCCTTGATGCGCGCGACCAGGGCCTCGAAGCCGCTCTTCTGCTCGGCGGTGAGGGGCGCGGTTTCCGGTCCGGCGGGCGCGGCGTCGTCGAAGCCGGCCAGGTCCTGGGCCTGGGCCTGCTCGGCGGACTTGAAGGCGAACTCCTTGTAGCTGCCGATGGACTCCAGCACGAACTCGTCCACGGGTTCGTAGAGGAAAAGCACCTCGATGCCCTTGCGCCGGAACTGCTCCAGGAGCGGGTTCAGCTCCAGGGCCTCGCGGCTGGGGCCGGAGAGGTAGTAGACGGTCTTCTGGCCGTCGCGGGCGCGGGAGATGTAGTCGTCCAGGCCGGTGACCTTGCCGGGGGCGTCCAGGCTGGAGGCGTCGAAACGCAGGAGCTCGCCGTAGGCCTCGCGGTTGAGGAAGTCGGAGTAGCCCAGCTTGAAGATCTTGCCGTGCTCCTTCCAGAGTGCGGCGTAGGCGTCGGGGTCGGCCTTGGCCTTCTTGCGCAGGCGCGAGAGGATCTCCTTGGTGACGGCGTGGGCGATGCGCCTGAGCACCGCGTTCTCCTGGAGCGTCTCGCGGGAGATGTTCAGGGGCAGGTCTTCGGAGTCCACCACGCCCCGGCAGAAGCGCAGGTATTCGGGAAGCAGCTCCTTGGCGTCCTTGGCGATGAGCACGCGGCGCACGTAGAGGTCCAGGCCGCGCTCCAGCTTCTGGATGCCCAGGTACTCGTCGGCCTTGGCGGGCACGAAGACCAGCGAGGAGAACTGCACGGGGGCGTCCACGTTCATGTGGATGGTCTCCGTGGGGTCCTCGGGGTCGTGCGTCAGGAAAGTATAGAATTCCTTGTACTGCTCGGGCTTCACCTGGCTCTTGGGCTCGCGCCAGATGGCGGGCACGGTGTTCACGCGCTCGCCGTCCACCAGGATGGGGAAGGCGATGAAGTGGGAATGGCGGTTGATCACGTCTTTGAGCACGGCAGGGTCGGCGAACTCCTTGGCGTCGTCCTTGAGGTGCACCTCGATGGCCGTGCCGCGCGGGACTTCCCCTTCGGCGGGGAAGAGCTCGTAGCCGCCCAGGCCGTCGGAGACCCACACCCAGGACTGCTCCGCAGGGTCTGCGGCGCGGGAAGTGAGCACCACCTTGCGCGCGGCCATGAACACCGAATAGAAGCCCACTCCGAAACGGCCGATGATGGAGCTGGCCTTGGAGGCGTCGTCGCCCAGGGCCTTGAGGAAGCCCTCGGAGCCGGAATGGGCGATGGAACCGATGTTCTCCACCAGATCGGCCTCGTTCATGCCGATGCCGGTGTCGGTGAGGGTCAGGACGGCGTTGTCCTTGTCGGTGACGATGCGGATCTCCAGGGGCAGGTCGGGATCGGCGGGATTGAGGCCCCGGCTCTGCTCGAAGCGCAGCTTCTCCAGGGCGTCGGAGGCGTTGGAGATGAGCTCGCGCACGAAGATTTCGCGGTTGGTGTAGACGGAATGCGTGATGATATCGAGAAGCTTGACGATGTCAGCCTTGAATTCGCGCTGCCGCGTCTTGGCGCTGTCGGACATGGACGGACTCCTTTGGCGTCTTGATGGGGTGTGCGTTGAACGATCATCCGGCCGGACCGGCCGGGGCTAGGGGGCTCAGGAAAAACCGCCCCCGCCGCCGCATCCGCCGCCGCCCAGGCCGGTGGGGAAGGGGCCGGAGGCGGGGTTGTCGGCGATGGACTTGCCCGTGTTGGGGCAGTTCACGGCGGAGAGGATGCGGGCAACCTGGGGCGATTGGCAGGCCGGGCAGGCCGGGGCCTTGTCCTGGGCGCTGACGAGTTCCTCGAAGCGGCAGCCGCAGGCGGCGCACTGGTATTCATAGAGTGGCATGGTTCGCTCCTTTGGGCATCGGTCGGTCAAATAGCTTAAACAGCCTCGGGTTCCTGTCAAGGCGGGGGGCGAGGCGGAGGGGCCGCATCCCGGGGCCGCCCCGGGGTTCCCAAGCGCCCCGGCTTTGGCTAGGGAGATGCCCAGACCGCGCCGCCGCCCGGCCCGGGGCCATACCAGGCCCGGCCGGTCCGCCATCCGGAGGCCCCCATGCACGCATACCCCACGACGTTTCGCCGTTTCGCCGCCCTGGCCCTGGCCCTGGCCCTCCTGGCCTGGACCTCTCCCGCGCGCGCCCAGGACAAGCAGCCACAGCAACAGACGCAGGCCCAGGCCCAGCCGCAGGACAAGCCCGCGCCGCAGGAACCGCCCGACAGCTGGAAGCTGGTGCTCCAGCGCAACTACGAGGAGCTGCAATACCAGATCGACTACGTGGACGGCGTGTCCCAGAAGCTGCCGGGCATGGTCTCGCGCACGCGCCAGGACCTCTCGGCCCTGCGCAAGAAGCTCGACGAGCTCATGGTGCTCACCAAGGTCTCGGGGTCCAGCCCCGTGGAGCTGCGCGCCGTGCTGGCGGGCCTGGACATCCTCAAGGCCAAGGTGGAGGCCGTGGCCCAGCCCTTCTCCAAGGCCGACGTGGACCTGAAGAACTTCCAGGAGCGCATGGCCGAACTGGAGGGCGAGTTCGCGCGCCAGCACGCCACCGGCCCCCAGGAGGACGCCCAGAAGACCCTCAACGAGTTCCTGGGCGACCTGCGCAAGCTCAAGGGCAAGCTCGGCCGCGTGAAAACCGTGCTCGACCAGGGCCTCTCCCCCACCCGCGACATCCAGACCGGCATCGGCAGGCTCTCCCAGGCCATCAACGACCGCATCCCCCGCGCCTGGAAGGACTACTACCTCAACCAGGGCAAGGGCTTCCTCACCGCCGGAGCCTGGACCGAGGCCGCCCAGCGCGTGCAGGACCTCCCCCGCCTGGCCGCCACCTACCTGAGCCTCTTCAACTCCGGCGACGCCCGCCTGCTGGACGTGCTGCCGCGCCTGGGCGGCCTGGCCGCCGTGCTCTGCCTGGGGGCCTTCCTGGCCCTGCGCAAGGCCAGGGGCCGCTTCCCGGACCTGCCGCCCGCGAGCCGCCTCCTCTTCCTCTCCTGGTTCGCCCTGGGGGTGGCCACGCTGTGGGCCACCTCGGGTCCGGCCTTCGTGATGGTGCGGGCCGAGGCCTCGGCCATCGCGGAGATTCTGCTCTCGCGAGGTCTTTTGGGCTTCTCGCGCCTGCTGGGCGGCCTGGGGGCCGCGCCCGGCGCGCGCCGCGGCGACGGGCTGGGCACGGCCTGGACGCTCTTCGTGCTGGCCTGCCTCTTCCAGCTGCCCTGGCTGCCGGAGGCCCCGCGCGGGGCGCTCTGGGTGCTGGCGCTGCTGGGGGCGGGCTGGATCACCGCGCGCACGTCCCCGGCCGAGGCCCCGAGTCTGGGGGGGCGCATGGCCCGGGCGGGCGGCTGGCTCTATCCCCTGCTCTGCCTGCCTGCGCTCCTGGGCTGGGTGAACATGACGCTGCTGGCCGCCATGGGCTGGTTCCTGCTGCTGGCCTTCCTCCAGGCCGGGGTGGGGCTGCACGCCCTGCTCGCCCGCGCCGCCTCGGAACCACGGGAGGAGCCTGCCGCCGAGTGCGCGCGCCTGCTCCTCTCCGGGCTGGCCCTGCCGGCCGTGGCCCTGGCCATGGCCGGGTGCTGGACGTTCTGGCTCTCCATGTCCATGGGCGGCACGAGCGTGTTCCTGGCCCTTGTGGGCCAGGACCTGGGCGAGGAGGGCTTCAGCCTGGATCTGGCCGGGGCCGCCGGGCTCTTCGCCGGATTCTTCCTGGCCCGGGCCTTCACCCGTGTGGCCCACCGCCTGGTCACGGACCTGCCCCGGCGCTATCCGGGCCTGGAGCTGGGCGTGGTGAACCTCCTGGAGACCATCGCCACCTACGTGATCTGGGGCGTCTACACCCTGGCGGCCCTGCGCACGGTGGGGGCCGGGTTCACGAGCCTGGCCGTGGTGGCGGGCGGCCTCTCGGTGGGCGTGGGCTTCGGGCTGCAGAACATCATCAACAACTTCATCTCCGGGCTCATCCTGCTCTTCGGACGCGCGGTGCAGGCCGGGGACGTGCTCCAGATCGGAGAGACCTGGGGCGTGGTGAAACGCGTGAACATCCGCAACACCGTGGTGCAGACCTTCGACAACGCCACGCTCTTCGTGCCCAACTCGGAACTCATCGCCCAGAAGATCCTCAACTGGTCCCACAACGACCGGCGCATCCGCCGCCACCTGGACGTGGGCGTGGCCTACGGCTCGGACACGGCCCAGGTGCAGGCGCTCCTGGCCCGGGCGGCATCCGGCGCGCCCGGAGTGCTGGCCTCGCCCGCCCCGTCGGCGCAGCTCAAGGCCTTCGGGGCGCAGGGAATGGTCTTTCGGATCACCTTCTGGGTGGACGACCTGGACAACGCCGGCAAGGCCCTCTCGCGCACGCACATGGAGGTGGAGCGCATCCTGCGCGAACACGGCGTGCCCATCACCCCGCCCGTGAGCGCGTGAGGCCCGCTTTCCCGCCCGCAGGGTCGGCTTTTCCGTTTGACTCCCAGGACGAAGCGGGTAGAAAAAGGCCATGAGCGATCCTCCTGCCGAAAGGCCCGACACCGCCTGCGCGCTGGACCTGGCCCAGGAACGCAATCTCCTCTCCTCGGTGATCGACCAGATCCCCGACGACATCGTCATTCTCGACGCCCAGGCCCGCGTGGTGGACGTAAACCGCGCCGCGCTGGACCGCCTGGGCGGCGACCGGGAAGACTTCCAGGGGCGCTCCTGCTGGGAGTCGCTCGCGGGGTTCAAGGGCATCTGCGAGCCCGCCGCCGACGTGGAGCAGTGGGAGATGGTGCGCAAGGGCGGCAGGAGCGAGCAGGTGCACACCGTGGTGGACCACGAGGGGCAGCTGCGCTACTTCCGGGTCTACCTCTATCCCGTGATGGACGGCGCCGGGGCGCTCTCCCACGTGGTGGTGCTGCGCCGCGACATCACCCAGGCCACGTCCATTGAGCGCCGCCTGCGCCAGTCGGAGAAGCTGGCCGCCGTGGGCGAACTCTCCACCTACGTGGCCCACGAGATCCGCAACCCGCTCTTCGCCATCGCCGGGTTCGCCAACTCGCTGTTGCGATCGGGCGCGCTGGACGAGAAGGCCCGGGCCAAGGTGTCCATCATCCTGGAGGAATCGGGCCGCCTGGACAAGATCCTCAAGAGCCTGCTCAATTTCTCGCGACCCACCCAGGGCATGGAGGGCCGCTTCGACGCCTCCCAGGTGTCCTCCCAGACCATGGAGCTCATGGGCCTGGGCATGCAGAAGCAGGGCATCGAGGCCACGGTGGACGCCGCCCCGGGCCTGCCCCTGGCCAAGGGCGACCCGGAACTCGTGAAGCAGTGCATCATCAACATGGTGAAGAACTCCGTGGAGGCCATGCCCGAGGGCGGCACGCTCGTGCTGCGCTGCTACCGGCGGGCCGACCGCGTGGTCATCGAACTGGAAGACTCGGGACGGGGCATACCCCCGGAAAACCTGGACCAGGTGTTCAACCCGTTCTTCTCCACCAAGGACCAGGGCGCCGGGCTTGGCCTGGCCATGATCAAGAAAATCCTGGACGAGATCGGCGGCTCCGTGGAGCTGGAAAGCGAAGTGGGCAAGGGCACCGTGGTGCGCCTGGTGCTGCCGCCGGTCACCGCCGCCGAGGACGTGGACGTGGAGGCGCACTCCGCCCCCCGCCACGACGGACTCTGGCGGGCCGGGGCCAACCACAAGGAGGAGGCATAGGTGTCGCAGGTCGTTCTGGCCACCCGCAACCAGGGCAAGGTCAAGGAGCTTCAGGCGCTCATGGAGGGCGCCGGCATCGCGGTGCTGGGGCTCGACCAGTTCCCCCAGGTGGGCGAGATTGAGGAAACGGGCGCCACCTTCGAGGAGAACGCCCGCATCAAGGCCAAGGCCGTGAGCGAGGCCACGGGGCTCATCGCCCTGGCCGACGACTCGGGCCTGGAGGTGGACGCATTGGCCGGAGCGCCGGGGGTGCGCTCGGCGCGCTACGCGGGCGACCAGGCCACCGACGCCGAGAACAACGCCAAGCTCCTGGAGGCCATGGCCGACGTGCCCGACGACAAGCGCGCCTGCCGCTTCATCTCCTGCGTGGCCGTGCACGCCCCAGACGGGCACGAACTGGTGTTCCACGGCGTGTGGCGAGGCAACCTGGCCCGCGAGCCCCGGGGCGAGAACGGCTTCGGCTACGACCCCCTCTTCGTGGACCTCGAACTCAAGCAGACCGCCGCCGAAATGGCCCCCGAACAGAAGAACTGGCGCAGCCACCGGGGCCGCGCCGTGCGCGAGCTGGTCAAGTACCTGCCGGGCTTCGTGGAAAAGGTGGCCCTGGAATCCGTCCTTACCCCCGAGGAGCGCGACCTCAAGGACCGGCTGGCCGGGGTGAAGGGCTGGCTGCGCTTGCTCTGCTGGGTGATGATGATGGTGGTGCCGCTCATCTGCGCGGCCATCGTCTCGCGCAATCTGCGCTACATGGAGGCCCTCAAGCAGGCGGGCGAGATCTCGCGCGAGCTGGCCGCCGAGGTGGCCAAGGGGCTCACGGCCGAGAACGTGCTGGCCCTGGTGGTGGGCGCTGTCATGTTCTGGGCGGGCCTCTCGCTCTTCCGGCGCAAGCGCGGCTCGGTGATGTTCGCCAAGATCGCCTGGTTCCTGGCCCCGCTGGCCAGCGGCATCCAGTATTGCTTCATCTACTTCCTCAACTTTCCCGACGAGGTGCACTCCATGGCCACGGGACAGGTGCTGGCCAACGCCCTTCCCGCGCTGGCCGCCGCCTCCACGGCCATCTTCTACCTGAACCTCTCCCAGCGGGTGCGCGCCACCTACTTCCTGGACCGCTGACCAGAAACCACCGCCTTGACAGGGCCGGACATTCCTGGAAGTGCCGTTTCCGGAACTTGTCAAAAACCGACAGCAAGGAACTACCATGTGCGGCATCATCGGCTATAGCGGGCACCGGCCCGCGGTCCCCGTGGTGATGGAAGGGCTGGGACGCCTGGAATACAGGGGCTACGACTCGGCCGGCGTGGCCTACGTGCAGCGCGGGCAGCTCATGGTGCTGCGCGCCGAAGGCAAGCTCTCCAACCTGGCCCGCAAGCTGGAGGAAACACCGGCCCTCACCGCCACCTCGGGCATGGGCCACACCCGCTGGGCCACCCACGGCCTGCCCGTGGAGCGCAACGCCCACCCCCACCAGGACCAGCAGGGCAGCGTGGCCCTGGTGCACAACGGCATCATCGAGAACTACCAGGAGCTGCGCGAGGAGCTTGAAGCCCAGGGCGTCGCCTTCTCCTCCGAGACCGACACCGAGGTGCTGGCCCAGCTCCTGGGGCGCTGCCTGGCCGAGACCGGCAGCCTGGACAAGGCCCTCTCCATGGCCCTGGGCCGCGTGGACGGCTCCTACGCCGTGTGCGTGGTCTCGCGCGACCACCCGGGCGTGCTCTACGCCGCGCGCAAGTCCTCCCCCCTGGTGATGGGCGTGGGCGTGGGCGAGAACTTCCTGGCCTCGGACATCCCGGCCTTTTTGCCCTACACCCGCGACGTGGTCTTCCTGGAAGACGGCGAAATGGCCCGCATCGACGCCAACTCCTGGCAGGTGCTCGACGTGGCCACGCTGGCCCCCGTGGCCAAGGAGGTCAAGCACATCACCTGGGACGTGCAGGCGGCCCAGAAGGGCGGCTACAAGCACTTCATGCTCAAGGAGATCTTCGAGCAGCCCCGCGTGATCACCGACTGCCTCGCCGGACGCGTGGACCGCAGGTCCGGGCGCGCCAACCTCTCCGAACTCGACGGCCTGGCCCCCCCCGAACGCCTGACCATCCTGGCCTGCGGCACCAGCTACCACGCCGGACTCTGGGGCATGTACCTCCTGGAGAGCTGGGCGCGCATCCCCACCCGCGTGGAGATCGCCTCCGAGTACCGCTACCGCGACCCCATCGTGGGCCCGGGCGACACGGTGCTGGCCATCTCCCAGTCGGGCGAGACGGCCGACACCCTGGCGGGCATGCGCCTGGCGCGCGAGCGCGGGGCCACGGTGATCGGGCTGTGCAACGTGGTGGGCTCCACGGTCTCGCGCGAGTCCGACCGGGTGGTCTACACCCAGGCCGGCCCCGAAATGAGCGTGGCCTCCACCAAGGCCATGTGCTCCCAGCTGACGCTGCTCACGCTGCTGGCCCTGCACTGGGGGCAGCAGAAGGGCGTGCTGCCCGCCGAGGCCACGGCCCACTGCGTGAAGACCCTGGAGAGCCTGCCCGGCATCCTGGAGGCCGAGCTGCCGCGCATGCGCTCGCGCGCGGGGGAACTCTCCCGGGCCTACTCCGACGCCACCAGCTTCCTCTACCTGGGCCGGGGCCAGTGCTTCCCCCTGGCCCTGGAGGGGGCGCTCAAGCTCAAGGAGATCAGCTACATCCACGCCGAAGGCTACGCCTCGGGCGAGATGAAGCACGGCCCCATCGCCCTCATCGACCCCAAGTTCCCCACCTTCGCCCTGGCTCCGCGCGACGAACTCTTCCCCAAGGTGAAGTCCAACCTCGAAGAGGTGCGCGCCCGTGGCGGCAAGGTGATCGCCCTCACCCGGGCCGGCTCCGGGCTCCAGGCCGACCACGAATGGGAATGCCCCGAGGTCTGGGGGCCGCTTTCCACCTTCCTGCTGCTCCCGGCGCTCCAGCTCTTCGCCTACGAAATGGCCGACTACCTGGGCAAGGACGTGGACCAGCCCCGCAACCTGGCCAAGAGCGTCACCGTGGAGTAGCCGTGGCGCGACCGTTCGTGCGCCTTTTCCTCCTGATCCTCGCGGCGGCCCTGGCGCTGGCCCCGGGCATGCTCCCGGACGCCCGGGCCGCCCAGGCGACGGATGCCGCCAAGGCCGCTCCGCCCGCCAAGGCCCCTTCGGCCGTGAAGGCCCCGACCGCCAAGAACGGGGACGGCAAGCAGGCCAAGGCCCCTGAGGCCGGGGCCGCCAGGCCGGACAAGCCCCGGGAAGCCTCGTCCGCCCAGGCCCCGAAGAAGCCCGCCAAGGCGCGCGTCACCGACGTGCAGGTCTACTCCGGGCAGGACTACTCGCGCATCGTGGCCGTGCTCTCGGGCGAGGTTCCCTTCCGCTGGCAGCTCCTGCCGCCGGACCCGGCCTCGGGCGGCGTGCGCCACCTCTACGTCGACCTCGACGGCGTGGTGATCCCCCCCGGCACGCGCAGCCGCTTCGACGTGAAGGGCGACGTGGCCCGCAAGGCCCGCCTGGGCTACTTCAAGCCCGACGTGGCCCGGCTGGTGGTGGAGGTGGAAAACCTCAAGAGCCAGAACGTCTTCGTGCTGGAGAACCCCTTCCGGGTGATCGTGGACGTGCAGGGCGAGGCCTCCAAGGCCCCCCCAAAAGCGCCCGGGAAGACCGCGCCCGGGAAAGCCCAGGCGGACAAGACCCCCGAGGCAAAGCCCCGGCCCGGCAAGACCCCGGAACCCAAGGCCCTGGCCGACGAGCCCCCTGCCTCGCCCGGCGTGAACCTGGCCACTCCCGCGCGCAAGAAGATGGCCCGCCAACTGGTGGAACAGCTGGGGCTCACCGTACGCACCGTCATGGTGGACGCGGGCCACGGCGGGCGCGATTCGGGCGCGCGCGGCCCCGGCAGGCTCTGGGAGAAGGACGTGAACCTGCGCGCCGCAAGGCTCCTGGCCAAGCATCTGGAACGCCTGGGCTTCGAGGTGCTCATGACCCGCACCCAGGACAAGTACGTGCCCCTGGAGGTGCGCACGGCCATGGCCAACGCCCGCAAGGCCGACCTCTTCATCTCCCTGCACTGCAACGCCCACGGCGACCCTGGCTCCTCAGGCATGGAAACCTATTCGCTCAACCTCGCCTCCACCCCGGCCGAGGTGCGCGTGGCCGCGCGGGAGAACTCCGTGGACTCCAAACGCATCTCGGACATGCAAAAACTCCTGGACGAGCTGATGCACGCCTCCAAGCTCACCGAATCGCGCGATTTCGCCCGCAGCGCCCACCAGGCCGCCCTTGCCCAGGCGCGCAAGAGCATCGACCTGCGCGACAGGGGCGTGCACGAGGCCCCCTTCTATGTGCTCCTGGGGGCCAAGATGCCCGCCATCCTGGTGGAGATGGGCTACATCACCAACCCCGCCGAGGCCGCCAAGCTTCGGGAAGACAAATACCTCGACGGCCTGACCCAGGGCATCGCCCAGGGCGTGAAGGCCTACAAGGAGCGTATCGAGCGCTTCACCGCCAACTGATCCCGGGCGCGGCGCACGGCCGGACCGGCGAGAAGCCGCCCGTTCGTCCCCCGGCGTGTTCCGGCCAGCCGGGCGCGGCACGCCGGGCAACCCGTCCCTCCGCCGGGACGCCCAAACGAGGACGCCATGACGCTCATCACCGTGGACCATACCCTGTGCGCGCGCGACGGCATCTGCCGCGACGTCTGCCCCGTGGGCTGCATCGACATGGACCGGGCCAGCGGCCTGCCCCAGGAGACGCCCGACCCCGCCTGCATCGCCTGCGGGCACTGCGTGGCCGCCTGCCCCCACGGGGCGCTCTCCAACTCCCTGGTGGACGACGCAAGCTGTCTGCCCCAGCCGACGGCCCTGCCCGGCGAGGAGGCTGTGCGTTCGCTCCTGCTGGCCCGGCGCTCCGTGCGCGCCTTCCGGCGAAAACCCGTGGAACGCTCCCTGCTGGCGGAGCTCCTGGAGACGGCCCGGCGCGCCCCCACGGCCTCCAACTCCCAGAACGTCCATTGGATCGCCTGCGCGGACAAGGACCGCGTGCAGGAGATGGCCCGACTGGGCGCGCGCTGGATGCGCGCCGTCGGGCTGCGCCCCAGGCTCGTGGAGCTCTGGGACAAGGGGCGCGACGTGGTGATGCGCGCAGCGCCCGCCTTCGTGGGCGCGTGGACCCCGGCCGACTACCCTTGGGGAGCCGTGGACAGCACCATCGCCCTCACCTACCTGGAGCTGCACGCGGCCTCGGCTGGCCTCGGGGCCTGCTGGGCGGGCCTGCTCACGGCCGCCGCGCGCCAGCAGGCGGAGTTGCGCGCGCTCCTGGGACTCCAGGACGGACAGGCCCTGCACGGCGGGCTCATGCTGGGCTGGCCGCGCCACGCCTACCGCCTCGTGCCTCCGCGCCGCGAGGCCCGCGTCGCCTGGGTCTAGCCGCAACGTCCGGAGCGCCGGTCCGTCCGCCCAGGGCGGACGCGACCGGCCTCAGCGGCCGTACACCGCCCGCACCAGTTCCCGGGGAAACTCCCCGTCCATGCCGTCGGGGGTGGTGTTGGTCAGGGCCACCAGGCTCAGGCCCGTGGCCCGGTCCACCAGGAAAAAGGCCCCGTACGCCCCGCTCCAGCGCCACGTCCCCTTGGCGCTGGGACTCCCCGCCGCCGCCGGGTCCAGCAGCACGGCGGCCCCGTACCCGAAGCCCCAGCCCGGCCCCGGGCCGCCCTGTTCCGGCTTCAGGCGATTTCGCGTCATCTCCCGGCCCGTCTTCGCCCCCAACGCCGTCCCGCCGGTGCGCACGGCCTCCAGAAACGCCAGGAAGTCCGACGCCGTGCCGCACATCCCCGCCCCGCCCGAGGGATAAGCCCCGGCATCGGTGATGCGCGAAGGCGCGAAGCGCGCGCCCGAGGCCCCGAACGCCACCGCCTGCGGATCGCCCATGCGCCTGAGCACGCCCCCTTCCCGCATGTAAGGCACGGCCAGCCGCTCCGGCTCCGAGGCCAGGAATCCCGTGTCCAGCATGTTCAGCGGTCCCGTGACCAGCCGTGCCGTCAGCTCCGGCAGGGGAGCGCCCCCCGCACGCTCGGCCGCGGCCCCCAGCACGTCCACGGCCAGGGAATAGCTCCACGCCCCGCCCGGCGGACCCGCAAGCGGGACCGACGCCAGACGCCGAAGGTTCTCCTCCAGGGTGATGCCCGCCCGGTCCAGCCCGTCCGAAACCCCGGCCCGGGCGTACGGCCCGCCCGGAGGCTGGAGGAAGCCGTACGTCAGCCCCGCCGTGTGCGTGAGCAGCTGCCCCACCGTGATGACCGCGCGACCGCCGCCGGGAAGTTCCGGCGCGAACCCGGGAAGCCAGCGCGTCACCGGGTCTTCCAGCGAAAGCGCCCCGCGCTCCGCCAGGGCCAGGACCACGGCGCTCGTCACGGGCTTGCTCAGGGAGGCCAGGCGGAACACCGTATCCGGACGCATGGCGCGTCGCGCCTCCCGGTCCGACCAGCCCCAGGCCCCGGCAAGGACCACCCGTCCGTGACGCGCCGCCAGCACCACCGCCCCGGCCAGACGCTCCTCCTCCACGGCGCGGCGCAACACCGCGTCCACGCGCTCGCACAGAGGGGCGGACTGGCCGGGCGTCGTGACGAACAACCACGGCAGGAGGCAAAGAAGGAAAGACAGGATGCGATGCGCACGCAGCGTCATGGCGCTTCTCCTCGTTGGGACGTTGAACGCCCCCGGCGGCTGGAGAGGGCGCTGCCCTCTCCAGACCTCACCCGCCAGGGCTCCGCCCTGGACCCGCTGGGGGGATGATCCCCCCAGACCCCGCAATTGCTTCGCGGGCTTCACCG
>NZ_JBZVFJ010000067.1:0-20366 GCF_058402725.1 Fundidesulfovibrio sp.
GCCGTTCTCGCGGAACCAGACGCCGCCGGGCAGGGCGGGGGTCTTGCCGTCCAGGTGGTCCGCCAGGTCGGCCAGGATGAAGTCGAAGTCGCCGCCAGCGATCACGAAGTCGGCGGGGCAGTTCTCCATGGACTCGCGCGGCAGGGCCGTGACGTGGTCGCCCATGAGCACCAGTTTCGATCCGGGCAGCTCGCGCTTGAGCTGCTCCACGATCTTCCAGTGGCGCTTGATCACCGGGGTCTTGGACTCCATGGCGATCAGTTCCGGCCGTTCGCGTTTGATGCGGTCCAGCCAGGCGGCGTAGGTCATCTCCTCGGCGATGCCGTCGTCCCAGACGACGCGGTGTCCGCGCTCCTGGCAGAGGCTGGCCGCGTAGGAGGGCACCATGGGGTAGATGTAGGTGGGGTTGGTGAACCACTGGAACTGGCGGTTCTGCGACAAAAGGGCCACGCCCTTGGAGGATTCCAGGGGAGGATAGGAGATGGAGAGCTTCATCTATCTGCCGAGGGTGCTCTTGAGATCGTTGGTGAACCAGCCGCGCAGGAAACGCCACCCGTACCAGAGGTGCGTGAGCACGATGTAGGGGATGGCTGCCAGGGTGACGTCCAGGGGCTCGCGGCGCGCGATGTCCACGGCGGCCACGAGGAGCGCCAGGCCGTAGAGCTTCAGGCCCGCCCACCAGAGGGAACAGGGCAGGAGCACGGCCCCCACGGTGAGGAAGAGCAGCAGCAGCGAGGGCATGAAATAGGGCAGGCGGCGCGAGTTGCCGGGGAAGTTGCGGGCGAAGAAGCCACGGTGCGCGCCGTAGTTGCCCACCTGGCGCAGGTGCTTGCAGAGGCCCTCGCGGCGGTGGTGCCACACGAGCATCTCGGGCAGGTAGAGGATTTTCCCGCCGGTTTTGGCGATGAGGTCCATGCAGAACTTGGTGTCCTCGCCGGGCCAGAACTCGTTGCCGAAGCCGCCCGTCGCCAGGAAGGCCTCGCGACGCACCATGAGGTTCACGGTGGGCCAGTCGTCCACGAAGCGGCGGGGGGGCAGCGGCAGGTAGCGCTGGGGGAAGCCGCCGGAGAAGCGCGAGAGGAACACCGCGCCCGATGCCCTGGCGAAGAAGGGGTCGGAGGCGGGGGTCTGGGCGGGGCCGCCCACGGCCACTACGGTCTGGTCGCGCTCGAAGGCCTCGCGGGCGTAGGTGAGCCAGTAGGGCTCGGGGTAGGCGTCGTCGTCGATGAAGGCCAGGTACTGGCCGCGCGCGGCCTGCGCGCCCATGTCCCGTTTGACGGCGGGGCTCACGGGGCCGGTGGGCAGCACGCTCACGCCGGGGCGGGCGTAGACGCCCTTGGGCTCGGGCATGGGGTCGTCGGGCAGGAGGATGACCTCGTAACGGGTCTCCTGGAGCTCGAAGATGTGCGCCAGGCACTCCTCCACGAGCAGGCCCGGGGCCTTGAAGGGGATGATGATGGAGAAAAGCGGCGTGTCGGACATGGACTACTCCCAGCGTCCCGCGCGTTCGCGGATGATGTAAAGCGGCCGTTGCACCACTTCGGTGTGGATGTGGCCGATGTAGAGCGACACCATCCCCAGCCCGCAGAGCACGATGCCGATGAGGAAGGTGTTGAAGACGGTGAAGAAGGCCATGGGGGTGTAGTTGGCTCCCCAGAGCACGTTGCCTGCGGACATGAAGGCCAGGCAGCACAGGGCCACGCCGATGATGGTCAGGCCCAGGTAGCCTGTGAAGCGCAGGGGCAGGAGCGAGAAGGAGGTGAAGCTGTTCACGGCCAGGTTGAAGAGCTTCTTGAAGGAGTATCCCACCTGGCCGGTGTCGCGAGCCGGGGCCACGAAGGGGATGTAGGTCTTCTTGAAGCCCATCCAGTCGATGAGGCCGCGGAACATGCGCGTGCGCTCGGTGAACTGGAGCAGGGTGCGCACCACCTTGCGGTCCAGGAGGCGGAAGTCCGTGCTGGAGGGGGGGATGTCCAGGTCGGAGTAGCGGGTCATGACCCAGTAGAAGGCCTTGGAGCCGAACTTCTTCATGGGCGAGTAGTCGGCCACGGCCTCGCGCACGGTGGCCACGATCTCGTAGCCCTCCTCCCATTTGGCGGTCAGGGTGGGGATGAGCTCGGGCGGGTGCTGGAGGTCGGCGTCCAGGCAGATGACGGCGTCCACGTCGGGGCAGAGTTCCACCCCGGCCGTGAGGGCCATCTCCTTGCCGAAGTTGCGCGAGAGCATGAGCCCTTTGACCTTGGGGTCGCGCTGGGCGATCTCGCGGATTTTGGGCCAGGAGTGGTCGCGGCTGCCGTCGTCCACGAGGATGAGCTGCCAGTCGTAGGGCAGGGCGTCCATGACGGCGCTCACGCGGGCGTGGAGCGCGTCGAGGCCCTGGGCCTCGTTGTACACGGGCACCACGACGGCCAGGGATTTCCGGGAAGATTGGGACATGAGGATCCGAATGGGCTCGTCCGGGGCGGAAGGCAGGCCTTCCGCCCCGCGTGCGTTATTGGCGTTTGAGGAACCAGTCGAAGTATTCGATGGTTTTCTTGAGGCCGTCGGCCAGCTTGATGGTGGGCTCCCAGCCCATCACGGACTTGGCCAGGGTGATGTCCGGCTTGCGCTGCCTGGGGTCGTCCGAGGGCAGGGGGCGGTATTCGATCTTGGACTTGGAGCCGGTGTATTCCACCACCAGCTTGGCCAGTTCCAGGATGGTGAACTCGCCGGGGTTGCCCAGGTTCACGGGGCCGGTGAACTCGTCGGGGGTCTTCATGGAGCGCACGAAGCCGTCGATGAGGTCGTCCACGTAGCAGAAGGAGCGGGTCTGCTGGCCCTCGCCGTAGACGGTGAGGGGCTGGCCCTGCAGGGCCTGGACGATGAAGTTGGAGACCACCCGGCCGTCGTTGGGGTGCATGCGCGGGCCGTAGGTGTTGAAGATGCGCACCACCTTGATCTTCAGGTTGTGCTGGCGGCGGTAGTCGAAGAAAAGGGTCTCGGCGCAGCGCTTGCCTTCGTCGTAGCAGGAGCGGAAGCCGATGGGGTTCACGTTGCCCCAGTAGGACTCGGGCTGCGGGTGCACGGCGGGGTCGCCGTAGACCTCGGAGGTGGAGGCCTGCATGATCTTGGCCTTCACGCGCTTGGCCAGGCCCAGCATGTTGATGGCGCCGTGCACGCTGGTCTTGGTGGTCTGCACGGGGTCGAACTGGTAGTGGATGGGCGAGGCCGGGCAGGCCAGGTTGTAGATCTCGTCCACCTCGATGTAGAGGGGGAAGGTGACGTCGTGGCGCAGGAGCTCGAAGCTGGGATTGTCCCGCAGATGCTGGATGTTGAGCTTGGTGCCGGTGAAGTAGTTGTCCATGCACACCACTTCGCAGCCTTCGGCGAGCAGGCGCTCGCAAAGGTGGGAACCGAGGAAGCCCGCGCCGCCGGTGACGAGCACACGTTTGTTCAGATGCATGCCGGATGGTCCTTTCTGGATGGGTATGAAACGGTCCTTGCCGGGGGGCTGTAAACCGCTTTGAGGCGAAAGTAAATCAGGTTCGGGAGGCTTGCGCGCCGGTCAGGGCGCGAAGACCCAGGTAGACGCCGGGCAGGCCCGTGACCAGCCCGAAGAGCCCCAGGGCCGAGAGCGCTCCCGGCAGGGCGGGGCGGTGTCCGGCCAGGTTCACGCTCCAGGCGGCCCACAGCTCCCAGAGGCCGCCCGCCAGCAGGGCCAGCCCGGCCCCGGCGCGCACCCAGGGATTGCCGGCCGCGCGCTTCAGAAGTTCCAGCCCGTGGACCTCGCTCCCCACGCGCCCCGCGCCCTTCACCAGGGCCAGCAGGGCGTCCAGCAGGGGGGCCGCGCCGAAGAGGGCCGCCCCCGAGGCGCTGTTGAACGCAGGCAGGCCCGAGGCCGCCAGATCGCCCAGGTCGGCCAGTCCGGCGGCCATGAGGATCACGCCCACGGCCAGGTCCGCCGCGCGGCAGTGGGCCAGGGCGTCCAGCCAGGCCAGGGCGGGGCGGACGCTCAGGCCCGCCACGGCCTTGTCGGCCAGCTCCAGGCCCAGGAAGATGCCCGGCAGGGAGCGCAGGGCCATGGCCAGGCCCACGGTGGCCGCCGCGTGGGGCAGCATGGGCCCCTGGTTGGGCATGTGCCGGGCGATGATCTCGCGCAACTCCGCGAACCCGGCCGCCAGGAGGATCAGGCCCACGGCCAGCTCCAGCCAGGGGGAGTCGAGGGGGCTTGGGCGCGCGGGGTTCATGGCCGGGGGGTATTGGCCATCGGCCCGGGAAAGTCAAACCCCGTCCGCGCTCCGGCCGGCGCCCCGTCGGCACCCGGCTGTCATGGGTGTAAGTACTTGCCCGTGCAGGAGATGCACGCTAGACGGGGCCATGCCGCGCAAGGCGTCGCGCGGCGAGGAGGCCCCATGAAGATCATGGCGTTCAACGCAAGTCCCCGGAAGAGATGGAACACGGCCATGCTCCTGGAGGCCGTGCTGGAGGGAGCGCGCGAGGCGGGCGCGGAAACGGAGATGGTCCACCTCTACGGGCTGGACTACAAGGGCTGCACGAGCTGCTTCGAGTGCAAGAAGCTGGGCGGGAAGAGCTACGGTCGCTGCGCCATGCAGGACGAGCTGCGCCCCGTGCTGGAGCGCGCCGCCGGGGCGGACGGCCTGGTGGTGGGCTCTCCGGTGTACTTCGGGGCCGAGACCGGGGAGTGCCGCTCCTTCCTGGAGCGGCTGCTGTTTGCGTACCTCACCTACACGCCGGGCTACGCCACGCTCTTTCCCCGCAAGATGCCCACGGCGCTCGTGTACACCATGAACATCCCGGAGCACGCCCTGGAGAAGTGGGGCTACACGGTGTTCATGGAACGCATGCGGGGCGTGATGGAACGCACTCTCGGCGCCTGCGAGCTGCTGCTCAGCACCGACACTCTCCAGTTCGACGACTACGAAAAGTACCTTTGCACGGTGTTCGACGCCCAGGCCAAGGCCAAAAGGCGCGCGGAGGAGTTCCCCAAAGACCTGGAGAAGGCGCGGGCGCTGGGGCGCAGGATGGCGGGGGGCTGAAACCAGGGCGCGGACTTGCCTGAGGCGTCTCCGCGTGTTGCGACATCAAGAACCGTGCATACGGATTGTCAAGGCAAACAACCAAGGCCATTGATTTTCGTTTTGAAAAACAGGTTCATGTTCTTCAAAATCGCGACGCTGTCCGGGTGAGCCGGGAGGGCTTTCGGCCTCCCCGGGCGTATCATTGGGGCTGCCTTTTATGAGGGATCGTCGGGTTCGGCCGCTTGGGGCGCGGGCGTTTCAGGCGCAGGCGCTCCCGAAGGGGCCGCCTCGGGCGCGGGCGCGAGGGGCGTGAGCACGTCGGTCTCCTCGGGCAGGCGGAAGCTCTTGCGCAGGCGCGAGAGGCGCAAGCGCGCCGCTTCGCTCACGTGCTGGCCCTTGGCCATGATGAGCGTTCCGGCCTCGTCGCGCAGGTCCGCATCCAGGACCATGCCTTCGCGCAGCCCGCTCAGGGGCAGGCGCTCGGGCAGGTAGCCCGCGTCCTCGAAGAGGGCTTCCAGCACGGCGCGCAGGGCCTGGGGGTCGCGCTTGCCCCAGCGTTGGCGCAGCGCGCGGGCGGCGTGGCGCTTGTCCAGGCCCTGGGCCTGGAGGTCCTCGTAATCAAGGCACTGGGCCAGCAGGGCCGCCTCGGGCGTGGGGCACGCCCCCCCCAGGCGGCATTCGCCCTGGCGGCTGATGAGCTCCGAGACCTCCTCCATGCGGGGAATCTGTCCCAGGAGCGCCGCCGCCACAGAGGGGTGCATGTCGTAGACGGCCTGCTGCTCGTCCGTGAGGGGCTCCCCCCGGAAGCGGCGCAGCACGATGTCCTGGGGCACGGCCACCAGCCCCACCTGGGAGAGCATGCCCGCCAGCTCCAGCCGCCATGAGGGGGCAAGGCCCATGCGGCGGGCCGCCGCCAGGACCAGGCGCTTCACGCGCTCCCCCCGGCCGAAGGCCTCGGGGCTCACCAGGCCCAGCACGTCCAGGAGCACCTTCACGCAGCCGCGCAACGTGCCCCGCAGGAGCTCTTTCTCGGCCGTGACCAGCCTGTGCTGCTCCACCCCTGCGTCCAGGGCGCGCACGAGCGCGTCGGCGGGGCAGGGCTTGGCCAGGAAGCGGAAGACGTGGCCCTCGTTGACGGCGGCCATGGCCGCTTCCATGTCGCCGTGGCCGGTGAGCATGATGCGGGTCGTGTCGGGAGCCAGCTCCCTGGCGCGCTCCAGGAAGCGCACGCCGTCCATGCCGGGCATGCGCAGGTCGGTGAGGACCACGGCGAAGGGGCCGCACTCGCGCAGGGCGTACAGCCCGTCTTCGGGTCCCTGGGCAAGCGACAGGTCGTAGCGGTGGCAGAGGGTGCGGCGCAGGGCGTCCAGGAGGCAACGGTCGTCGTCCACGGCCAGGATTCTAGGGTTCATTGCCGTGTCCTCCCTGGAGCACGCAGGATGCGATTTCGCGCCAGTCCTCCAGGCGGGGGGCGTGGCCCGAGGCCGCCAGGGCGGAATGCCGCCATCTGTCGCGCTCGTAGCGCTGGTTGACCACGCGCAGTTCGTGGTCCAGGGCGTTGGCCGCGTGGACGATGGCCGCGGCGAGGGGCGTGCGCTCCGGCTCCGCGGCGAGGGCGTGGTGTCCGAAGATCCAGCGGATCATCTCCTCGGAGAAGCCCCAGAGGGAGAGCAGATAGGCCCCCAGTTCGGCATGGGTGCAGCCCAGGATGTCGCGCTCGCAGGCCCACACGGCGCGGTTTTCCGCGCGGGAGGCCGCGAGGACCTCCTCGTAGAGGTCCGGCGCGTGGCACAGGAGCACGAGCTTGCCCACGTCGTGCAGGATGCCCGCCACATAGAGGTCGTCCTGGCCGGACTGGGCGAAGCCCTCGGCGCGGGCCAGGGCGCGGCAGACGTTGCCGGTGTTCAGGCAGTGCAGCCAGAGGCCCTCCAGGTCGTAGCCCTTGTGGCGCGCGGCGTCGAAGCTGGAGAAGAGGCGCACGGTGAGCACGAGCCCGGCGATCACGTCCAGGCCCAGGAGGTTGGCGGCGTGGGCCGGGCTGGAGACGCGCGTGCGCAGCCCGAAGAAGGCCGAGTTCACCAGCTTGAGCATGCTGGCCGAGAGCCCCATGTCCCGGGAGATGAGCGCGGCGATGCGGCCCATGTCCGGGTCCGGGGCGTGGAGTTCGGCCAGGATGCGCTGGTGGATCTCCGGCAGGGCGGGCAGGGTGTCCAGGCGGTGCACAAGTTCCTGTACGCGGGGGTTGGTGAGCACGCCGCGCAGGGCCAGCAGGCGCTCCAGGGTGCGCACGAGGGCTTCGGAATCCACGGGCTTGGCCAGGAACTGGTGGGCGTAACGGGCGGCCTGGAGGGCCAGGGCGCGCCCCGAATGCCCCGAGAGCACCAGGCGGATGGCGCCGGGGTGGCGGGCGTGGACCTCTTCCAGGAAGCGGCCGCCGTCCATGCCGGGCATGAGCAGGTCGGTGACGATCACGTCGTGGGGCTGGGCGGCCAGGGCCTCCAGGGCCTCGGCGGCGCTGGCGCGGAACGTTGCGTTCCAGCGTGCGCGCTGGGGGTGGAGCATGCGGCGCAGGGCGTCCAGGATCTTGGACTCGTCGTCCACGAAGAGCAGGCGAGGCTTCACGGGTCGTTCTCCGGGGCCTTGTCCAGGGGCAGGCGCACGGTGAAGCGGGTCCATTGGCCGGGCTGGGAGTCCACGGTGATGGCGCCTCCGTGCTTCTTCACCACGATGTCGTGGCACAGGGCCAGGCCCTGGCCCGTGCCCTTGCCCACCTCCTTGGTGGTGAAGAAGGGGTCGAAGACGCGGTGGATGTTGGCGGCGGGGATGCCGCAGCCCGTGTCCAGGACGCTCAGGGTCACCCAGGCGCCCTCGTTGCGGGTGGTCACGGTGATCAGGCCTTTGTCGCCGGTGTCGCGGTACTTGTCGGTGATGGCGTGGCTGGCGTTGACCAGCAGGTTCAGGAGCACCTGGTTGAAGTCGCCCGGGCGGCAGGGGATGTAGCGCAGCTCGGGGTCCAGGTCGAGGGTGATGTCCGCGTGGTATTTCCATTCGTTGCGGCTGATGACGGTGGCGTTCTCGATGGCCTTGGGCAGGTCGAGCAGGCCCATTTCCTCGCCGCCCGCGTGGGAGAAGCGCTTCATGGCCCCCACGATGCCCGCCACGCGCGCCACGCCCTCCCGCGACTGGGAGAGGGCGTTGGGTATCTCCTCGAGAAGGAAATTCAGGTCTTCGTCGCGCTCCTGCCCGGCGAGGCGGTCGACGAGGTCGGTGAAGGCCCCTTCCAGGAAGGTGAGGTTGTCCCCGATGTACTGGATGGGGGTGTTGATCTCGTGGGCGATGCCCGAGGCCAGCCCGCCCAGGGATTCCAGGCGTTGGGCCAGGGCCAGCTGGCGTTCCAGGGCCTTGCGCTCGCCCACGTCGAAGAGGATGTCGTAGAAGAGGGTCTGGCCAGAGCGCAGGGCCCGCACCACGGTGCGCGAGACGGGGAGCGTGGTCCCGTCGGGGCGTTCGATGCGGTATTCCTCGTTGATGATGTCCGGGGCGTCCTGGGGGCAGCCGTCGGCGGGGGCGTTGTCCGACTGCCTGATCCAGCGCAGCGCCGTGCACGGGCTGCCCAGGAGCAGGTCCCGGGGCAGGCCCGCGATGGCCAGGGCGATGTCGTTGGCGTCCACCACGGTTCGCGTCCGGGGGTCCACCACCAGGATGCCCGCGCGGATGCCCCGGAGGATTTCCCGGAAGGTGTTCTCGCGTTCGGCCAGCTCGCTCTCCATGCGCTTGCGCAGGGTGATGTCCGTGAGCACGCCGATGGACCCCAGGAGCTGGCCCCTGCGGTCTCTGTAGCTGGAGCGCCGGAAAAGCACGTGGCGCGTCTCCCCCCGGACATTCAGGGCGAACTCGGCGGGTTCGGCGTCCTCTTCCGGGAGCAGGGCGGAGTCTATGCCCAGCAGTTCGGGCAGCGTCTTTCCGGTGGCGTCGGGCTTGGCCAGGCCGAAGAACGCGGCGAAGGCGTCGTTGCAGCCGCTCACCAGACCCTGGGGGTCGCTGTGGTAGAGTGGGGCGGGCGTGGCGTCCAGGATGCGCTGGAGCCGTCTGAGTTCGCGTCCGGCGCGCGCCTCCTCCTCGGCCTGGCGGCGCAGCACCATGGACCACACCCCCCGGGCGATGAGCTCCAGGTTCGTCACGTCGTCGGGTCCGTAGTCTCCCGCCTTGTTGCCCACGCCGATCACCGCCGTGACGGCCTCGGCGTGGAAGACGGGGATGGTGAGGAAGTTGCGCAGGGGCACGTGGCCTTCGGGATACCCCTTCTTGAAGGGGTCGGGGGCCTGGAAGTCGTTGACCAGCACGGGGGCGCGGCGGCGCACGGCCTCGCCCCAGAGGCCGGTCTTGTCCAGTTCGTAGGTGGTCTGTTTCTCCGTGATGGTGCAGGCCTCCATCACGGAGTCGGACCAGGCGTAGAGCGTGAAGAGGCGCGTGGATTCGTCGTAGAAGTAGATGTAGCCCACGGCGCTGTCCGTGATGGCCAGGGTTTCGGCCAGGGCCCGGTCCAGGATCTGGCCGAGGTTCGCCTCCGAGAGCCGAAAAAGCCTGATGAGCGCCTCAAGGGTGCGCCGCGCCTGTGGCGCGGGCGGCCCGGACGCGTCCGTGTCCGACGGGTGGCCTGCCATGGCCCTGCCTCCTTGCCGTGTGCGCGTCCCGCGCCGCCCGCCAAACGCGAGGGGGGACGAGGCGCGCGTTGGAGCGTCGGCGGCCCCGCCGCCGGACGTTTCACACCTTGATACCCCTCCCGGCAGAGGAGGACAACAGCGGAAAGGGACAAAAGCGTGCGGTGCACGAGCGCAAGGCAGGGCGCGGCTACACCCAGAAGAGCCCGCTCCACTCGCCCACGTCCTTGATCTCGGGCTCGGGCAGGCCCTGGCGCACGTAGGCGTCGGCCACGGCGCGGGCCTGGGTGGTCAGGATGCCCGAGAGGATGAGCGCGCCGCCGGGCTTGAGGTGGCGGAGCAGGTAGGGGGCCATGTCGATGAGCGGCTGGGCCAGGATGTTGGCCACGATGCAGTCGAAGGCGGCGTCCCGGGCCAGGCCCTCCAGGCCGCAGACGCACAGTTCCACGGGCGCTCCGGGCGTGCCCGGGGCGGGCAGGCCGTTCAGGGCCAGGTTCTCGGCGGCGCAGAACACGGCCTGGGGGTCGATGTCCACGGCCAGGCCCGTGCAGCCCAGCTTGGCCAGCCCGATGGCCAGGATGCCCGAGCCGGTGCCCAGGTCCAGGTAGCGCGCGCCCCTGGCCAGGCGGCCGGAGTCCACCAGCCTGGCGATGCCCTCCAGGCACAGGGCCGTGGTGGCGTGGTGGCCGGTGCCGAAGGCCATCTTGGGCTCGATGACGATGGGCTCCAGGCCGTGGTGGTCGGAGTCGGCCAGCCAGGGCGGCACGATCTCGAAACGCCCGCCGATGTCGATGGGCGTGAAGAACTCCTTCCAGGCGGCGGCCCAGTCCTGCTGCTCCTGGGTCACCACGGCCAGGCGGGCCATGGGCCAGCGGCCGGGCACGAAGTCCTGCACCACCTGGGCCAGGGGCGAGCCGGGCTCCAGGTAGAAGCGGAAGGTCACGTCGCGGGTGGCCGGGGCGGTCAGCTCCTCCCAGCCCTGGAGCGAGTTGGCGGAGAGCCAGGCGGACACGTCGTCGGTGAGAAGTTCGAGGTCGGTTTCCGAGAGGGAGCCGGGGAGCGTCAGTTCGATCTTGAGCAGTTGGGACATGGCGGTCTCTTGCGAAAAAGGGGCCGTGCCTCGCGGCCCGGCCCCGGTTGTCTGTTGCGGGTGGCGCGCGCTCAGGCGCTGGCCAGCACGTCGGAGAGGGCCTGGGCGAAGCGGCTCAGCTGGTCCTGCTCGATCACCAGGGGCGGCAGCAGGCGCAGCACAGTGCCCTGGGTCAGGTTCAGGATGAAGCCGCGCTTGAGGAGCTCCTCCCAGACCTTCTGGCCGTCGAACGTCAGGTCGATGCCCAGCATCAGGCCCAGGCCGCGCACTTCCTTGACCTTGCCCGGGTTCTGGGCGGCCACGTCCTCGAAGAGGGCCAGGGCGAAGTCGCCCAGGCGCGCGGCGCGCTCGGCCATGCGCTCGCGGTGCATGATCTCCACGGTCTTGAGGGCGGCGGCGCAGACCAGGGGCGTGCCCCCGAAGGTGGTGGCGTGGCTGCCGGGCTCGAAGCCCCGGGCCACCTCCTCGGTGGCCAGCACCGCGCCCATGGGCAGGCCGTTGGCCAGGGCCTTGGCCGCCGTGAACACGTCGGGCGCAAGCCCGTGGTGCTGATGGGCCCACCAGCGGCCCGTGCGGCACATGCCGGTCTGGATTTCGTCCACCATGAAGAGCGCGCCCTGTTCGCGGCAGAGGGCCTGCACGCCCTGAAGGTAGTCCCCGGGGAAGAGCTTCACGCCGCCCTCGCCCTGCACCACCTCCAGGAGCACGGCGGCCGTGCGCGGGGTGAAGGCCGCGCGCAGGGCCTCCAGGTCGCCTGCGGGCACGGTGACGAAGCCCTCGGGCAGGGGCTGGAAGTGCTCCTTCACCTTGTCCTGGCCGGTGGCCGTGAGGGTGGCCAGGGTGCGGCCGTGGAAGGAGCCGGTGAGGGTGATCACCTCGAAGCGGTCCTGCCCGCGCACGGTGCGCTGGTAGCGCCGGGCGAGCTTGACGGCCCCCTCGTTGGCCTCGGCCCCCGAGTTGCAGAAGAAGACGCGCCCCGGCCCCCAGGTGGCCAGCAGGGCCTCGGCCAGCTCCACCTGGGGTTTCTGGAAGAAGAGATTGGAGACGTGCACCAGCTCGCGGGCCTGGCGGGCCAGGGCGTCGGCGATCTCGGGGTGGGAGTGGCCCAGGTTGGCCACGGCGATGCCCGCCAGGAGGTCGAGGTATTCGCGGCCGTCCAGGTCGTGCAGGGTGCAGCCGCCGCCCTTGGCCAGGGCCAGGGGGTAGCGTCCGTAGGTGTTCATCACGGACGCCTGGGTCCGTTCCTTCAAGGCGTCGAAGGCATTGCTCATGGGAAGCCTCTCTCTCCGATGCGGTTATCGCAACGGTTTCGGTACATTCCGCAGCCTATACGGGAGTCCGGAGGGCGCAGCCCTCTGGCCGCCGGAGGCTTTCCCCCCGTCGGAGGGGGGTCAGACGGAGCCGGTGTGGCCGAAGCCTCCGGCTCCTCGGCTCGTGTCGCCCAGTTCGTCTGCGGCCTGGATGGCCGCCTGCCGGTAGGGCATGACGAGAAGCTGGGCAATGCGCTCCCCACGCGCGACGGTCTTGTGGGTTTCGGAGGTGTTGAGCAGCCAGACGACGATCTCGCCCCGGTAGTCGGGGTCGATGACGCCCACGCCCTGGGCCACGGTGAGGCCCTGCCTGGCCCCGAGGCCCGAGCGGGAGTAGACGAACCCGGCCAGGCCCGGCTCGCCGATCTCGATGGCCAGGCCCGTGCCGAAGGCGTGGCGTCCCCCGGGGGGGATGTCCACGGCGGGCACGTCCATGGCGGCGCGCAGGTCGATGCCCGCAGAGCCCAGGGTGGCGGGCTCCAGGGGGAATTCCTCCCAGACGGGGTGGAGAAACTTCACCCTCAGGGGGACGGGCTTCGGCTGGATGGTCACGGCGGCTCCTAGGGGTCGTTGTCGGAGCACGGTTTCTAGCCTTTTTGCCGCCGGGACAAAAGAGAAAAATGGGCCGCCCCGGCATGCCGGATTCCTTGCCATTGTCGCCAAGGACTGGCATGTAGTTGCTGCTAAAACCTCAAAAAGGATCGCCCATGCAACCGTTGCAAGTCTACAGTGTCGTCCCGAAGCTGCCCCCCAAGCTCAAGGGCCTCTGGGAACTGGCCTACAACTGCTGGTTCGCCTGGAACACCGAGATCAGCGAGCTCTTCGCCCAGGTGGACCAGAAGCTGTGGAGGGAGTGCGAAAGCAACCCCGTGGGCTTCCTGAACAGGCTGCCCCAGCGCACCCTGGAGGCCCTGGCCGCCGACCAGTTCTTCCTGGACCGCGTGGGAGAGCTCCAGAAGAGCCTGGGCGCCTATCTGGCCAAGAAGACCATCTCCATCCCCTTCCCCGAGGGGGAGAACAAAGAGCCGGCCATCGCCTACTTCAGCTTCGAGTACGGGCTCTCCAAGGCCCTGCCCATCTACTCGGGCGGCCTGGGCATCCTGGCGGGCGACCACCTCAAAAGCGCCTCCGACCTCTGCGTGCCCCTGGTGGCCGTGGGCTTCGCCTACCAGCAGGGCTACTTCCGCCAGTACCTCTCCCCCGACGGCTGGCAGCAGGAGCGCTACCCCATCTACGACTTCGAGCAGATGCCCATGACCCCCGCCACCGGCGAGGACGGCAGGCGACTGCTCGTCTCCGTGGACCTGAAGGGCGAACGCGTCCAGGCCCAGATATGGAAGGTGGCCGTGGGGCGCGTGAGCCTCTACCTCATGGACACCAACATCGCCGAGAACCCGCCCCACTTCAAGCAGATCACCACCAGGCTCTACGGCGGCAACCTGGAGATGCGCCTCTGGCAGGAGATCCTGCTGGGCATCGGCGGCATCAAGCTTCTGGACCTCCTCGGCTTCAAGCCCAAGGTGATCCACATGAACGAGGGGCACTCGGCCTTCGCGGGCCTGGAGCGCATCCGCCGCTTCATGGAGGGCTCCGGGCTCACCTTCGAGGCCGCCGCCGAGCTGGTGGCCTCCTCCAGCATCTTCACCACGCACACCCCGGTCCCGGCGGGCAACGACCGCTTCCCGCCCGACCTCATGCAGCCCTACTTCGAGGACTACGCCCGCAAGCTGGGCCTGGCCTGGAAGGTGTTCCTGGCCCTGGGCCGGGAGGACCCCCGCAACGACGCCGAACCCTTCTGCATGACCGTGCTGGCCCTGCGCCTCTCGCGCATCAGCAACGGCGTATCCATTCTGCACGGCTACGTCTCGCGCAACATGTGGAAGCGCGTCTGGCCCCAGTATCCCGTGGAGGACGTGCCCATCGGCGCAGTGACCAACGGCGTCCACGCCCCCACCTGGGTGGCCCCGGACCTGGCCCAGCTCTTCGACCGCTACATGGGCTCCAACTGGCGCGAGGACCCGGACTGCACCCGCGTCTTCGACCAGGTGGAGGCCATCTCCGACGCAGAGCTCTGGCGCACCCACGAGCGCCTGCGCGAACGGCTCATCGACTTCGTGCGCCGCAAGCTGCACGACCAGCTCCTGGCCAGGGGGGCCAAGCGCAAGGAGCTCCAGATGGCCGAGGAAGTGCTGGACCCCCAGGCCCTGACCATCGGCTTCGGCCGCCGCTTCGCCACCTACAAGCGCGCCACGCTCCTGCTCTCCGACCAGGAGCGCCTCATCAAGATCCTCTCCGAGTCGCCCAAGCCGGTGCAGTTCCTCTTCGCGGGCAAGGCCCACCCCCACGACAACGAGGGCAAGAAATACATCCAGCAGCTCGTGCAGATGTGCGGGACGCCCGAGTGCCGCTATTCCATGGTCTTCCTCGAGGACTACGACATGGAAGTGGCCTCCTACATGTACCAGGGCTGCGACGTGTGGCTGAACAACCCGCGCCGACCCCTGGAGGCCTGCGGCACCTCGGGCATGAAGGCCATGATGAACGGCGTGCTGAACTTCTCCACCCTGGACGGCTGGTGGGCCGAGGCCTGGCGGCCGGACAACTCCCTGGGCTGGGCCATCGGCCAGGGCGAGGAGTACGAGGACCAGCAGTACCAGGACTTCGTGGAGTCCCAGATGCTCTACAACGTGCTGGAGAACGAGATCATCCCCACCTTCTACGACCGGGGGCACGGCAACCTGCCGCGCGGCTGGATCAAGAAGATGAAGGAGTCCATCCGGGTGCTGGGGCCGTGGTTCTCCTCGCACCGCATGGTGGAAGACTACGCCAAGGTGGCCTACGGCCCGGCCATCGAGAACTACAACCGCCTGGTGAAGGACGACTTCGCCGCCGCCAAGGACCTGGCCCAGTGGCGCATGGAAATGATGACCAAGTGGTCCAGCCTGATGATCCGCGACGTGCGCGCGGCGCAGCCGCAGCAGATTTATGTGGGCGAACCGATCCTGGTGTCGGCGGAGATCAGCCTCAACGGCATCCGGCCGCAGGACGTGCGGGTGGAGGTGTACTCCGGCCCCGTGGACTTCGAGGGCAAGTTCATCCAGCGCGAGACCACCATCATGCAGCCGGGCGAGCGCACCGACGACGGCTGGCAGCGCTTCACCGGCGAGGTGATGCCCATCGAGGCCGGGCGCTTCGGCTACACCGTGCGCATCCTGCCGCACCACCCGCTGCTTCTGGACAGCCACTCCCTGGGGCTGATCAAATGGGCGGACCCGCAGTAAAGCGAAGAGACGCAAGGAATCCGGAAACGGGACGGGGGCTTCGGCCCCCGTTTTCGTGGGGGCGTCCGAAGTCCGTCCGGGAGGTGGCGGTTTGGCAGGTCCGCCGACTCAGCCGGGCGGGCTTTCCGTGGCGAGGCGGGGGCTTGATCCGGCAAGGGCTGTTCGGCGGCTGCGGGGCGTCGTCGTGCGCCTTCGCTTCGGAACCACGCCGTGCCTGCGAACACGGCGTGCGAAGGTGGCTTCCGGTCGGGCGATGAGTATTCGGGCCGGTCAGCAGGGGCGCTCCGTGCCGGGTCGCGTCGCAGACGGCGTTGCGCGCCAGTCGGGAGCCGAACGGTGCGCCCTGCCCAAGCGACGCAAGCACTCGCGTGGCCGCCACGGATGTTGAGTCCGGTTGTCCAGCGGATTGCACAACGCCACCCACGCAGTTCGGACTGCGTTGACGGGAGAAGGTGTTTGTCGTATGAATCGAAGGATATTTATGCAATCAGCGACAGCAGCGAGTGCTGCCGCAGAGTGCTTCAAGGATCGTGTCGCATGACGGGCGGAGAAGATACGAATCAGAAAGAACCCCTTCTTTCCATCATCCTGCTGGACTGGTCCGTCCGGGAGCGATTCCAGGCTTTGGAATGGCTCAACAGGCAGTCCGCTCCCAGGGATTCCTACGAGCTGATCTGGATCGAACTCTACGATGCCGTTCCGGACATCGTCCGGGAGCGGGCGGATGTCGTCAAGGTGCTTGGGCAGAAAGGCGTCTATCACAAGCACAAGGCCTACAACGAAGGGCTGCTGGCGGCGCGCGGCGCATTGATCACCGTTTGCGACAGCGATGCGGTCTTCTCGCATCGTTTCGTGGAGTCCGTCTTTGCGCATTTCGACGACGGAAGCGGCGGATACAAGCCCAAGGTGCTCATGCACCATGAGTGGCGCACCGCGTCCCCGTACCCTGACGGCATGACGAGCCTGGACGAGCTGGACAACCACAAGTGGCTGGATCTGTGGCCCAACGTGGGGGCCTGCATGACCGTCCGGCGCGAGGACGCCATCCGTTTCGGCGGCTTCGATGAGCATCGGCTGTTCAGGGGCTACATTTGCGGCCCGTACGACCTGGGCTGGAGGCTGGTGAACGCCGGATTGCCCGAAGTCTGGCAGTCCCCGGAAATCGCGTTGTGGCATTTCGCGCATCCGGACCCGCCGGCGTCGCTGGCCTCGAGCTTCTCCATGAAGCGCTGGCTGGAGGTGCGGACGCCGCACGAGAAGTACCACGCCCTTGCCGCCGTGGAGGCGTTTTCCTCAGGCCGGATGTTGCCGCGTGCGGAGAATCCCGCGATCTTCGCCTTGCGCATGAAATCCCGGCGCATCGGCGGCGCGTACGAAGAGGCCTACGCAAACCTCTGCGGCCCGGAAGGATTCAGCCGGGCCTACTAGGCCGGCAAATACGGGCTGCTCCTGCTGGAGGGTCTGGCCCGGATGGCCCGCCCGCTGGTGAAGCCCGGGCTGAACCTCGCCCGCGCCGTTCTCCGTCGGCTCCGGCAGGGATGGGCCTCCTGCGGGCTCGGCGACGGGCGCGTCCCGTTGGCGCGGCGCACGGCCGGGGCGCTCGGCGGCACAGGGGCCGTCCCCCAGCCGGAACCCGCCAGAGCCGCCGTGGATCCCGCAACGCCTGCCGGTCCGGTCCAGCCGCCCCTGGCGCCTCCACCTCCCCGACGTGAAGCCATCCGATCCGATGCAGTCACGCCCGGAGTCCTGACGGCGCTGGACCCCTCCCTCTGGCGCGAGCACCGTTTCGGCCTTCCCGCCGGGCGTTTCGAGGCCCTGGCCGGAAAGACCTTCTGGATCACGGGGGCAGGCACCGGATATGGCCGGGCTCTCTCCATCGCCCTGGCCTGCGCCGGGGCGGGAGTCGCGCTTTCCGGGAGGCGTCCCGCCGCGTTGGAGCAGACCGTGGGCGAAGCGCTCCTCCTTGGGGCCGAGACGGGACGCATGCGGGTGGTCCCCCTGGACGTGACGGACGATCTTTCGCGGTCGGAGGGCGTCGAGCGGGTTCTCTCATTTGCGTCGGAACTCTCCGGCATCGTGCACTGCGCGGCCTTGCCGCAGGATCGAACCGTTGCCGCCCCCCTTCTCAGGCAGTCGGGGGAGTCCATCCAGGGCATGTGGTCCACGAATTTCGCGGGGCCGCTGTATCTCACCCGGGAGGTGCTTGAACGGACGAGCGGAGCCTTCCGGGGCGTCTTCATGACGTCGGAGGCGGGCTGGGCCGTCACGCCCGGCATGGGGCCGTACAATGTCTCCAAGGCCGCCCTGAACAGCATGGCCGTCTGCCTGGCCGTGGAGGCGGAGACCCTTTGGCCGGACCGGGACATCCAGCTCAACGTGCTCGATCCCGGGGAGGCGCGCACTGAAATGAACCAGGGCTCCAGCACCTCCCCGTTCTGCGTGGCGTGCATGACCCTGGCCCTGCTCAGCCACCCGCGTCCCGGGCCAACAGGCCGGTTTTTCCACAGGGACGGGAGGCATCTGGAGTATTGCCGGGTCGCCGCCCACGAGAACCCTTTGCTGTGATGCCGTCCTTTCCGTCTGGACTTCTCCATGGCCAGGGGGTAGCGTTTCGCCCTCAAGTTGAAATGCAGCCATGAGCAACACCGAAGCCAGCCGATCTTTCGCCGGAGGCCAAGAGGCTTCCCGGCAGGAGCACATCCGCATCTCCATCCTGGTGCCCAGTCGCGGCAGGGCCGGGCAGCTTGTGGGCATGGCCCGCAGCGCGACCGCTCTGGCCGAGAATCCCGACCGGGTCGAGCTGCTGGTCTTCGCGGATGATGACGATCAGGAAACCCAGGAGGCGTGCCGCCAGGAATCGATGATCTGCCTGACGGGGGCGCGAAACAGCATGGGGTTCTATCTCCGTCGGCTGTTCGACATCTCCCGGGGGGACGTCATTGTTCTTTTGAACGACGATGTGGTCGTGCGCACCAGGGGCTGGGACACGCGCCTCGTCGAACTGTTCGAGGGCAACGCGCTTCCGGTGCTGGCCTACCCCAACGATCTGTTCAAGAAAAAACAGCTCGCAACGTTTCCCATCCTCTCCCGCCAGATGTTCCGGGCCGTGTTCAGCGAGTGCATGGACAGCTACAAGGGGGCTTTTATCGACACGCACCTTCTGGACTTTTTTCTGCGCCTCCAGAAGGCCCGGCAGGGCTCCATAAGATACCTGCCCGACGTCGTCTTCGAGCACATGCACTACCGGCTCAAGAAATCCACTTTCGACTCGACCTACGCCGACCGTGACCGCTTCGGAGACGACGAGAATTTCCTGCTCCTTGCGCGCCAGCGCAAGGCCCTGGCCAAAGCGCTGATCGCCCCCGGGAGCGTCCGCAACGCCCCGGACTCCTCCCCGCAAGGCGATGCCGGGACACGGGCGGGCTACTGCCGCCAAGTGCTGTCCGGGCTCCTCCTGGACGGCGATCTGCCCTGGAACTGGAGGCTTCGCATGACCTCCCATTTCCTCATGCGCTACGTCTACAGACGGTTGTTCGCCGCCGGCTAGCGTCGCTGTTTTGAGCAACTTGGAATGTTGTTCAAAAGGTGAATCAATGGTTTCGGCCGCCTGCCTGGACAATCCTTAGAGACTGATCGTGAGGACGCAACACGAGGAGGCGCGGCGACCGGTGAAGCTGTCTTCGAGGCGGTCGGTTGTCCTTGCCGGAGGGAGGGGGGCCTCTCCTGTGCGTCCTCCGCTCTGGTCCTCAAACCTGAGCGCCGTTTCAACCCGTCCGTCCGCCCGCATTCCCCGTGCGGCGAGCGCGCAGGGTGCGCTCCGGCGGGAGAGGGTCCGCATGTGCTGACATCCTGGCTTCCGAGCTTCCCTGGGGCTGTCGGGCGCAACCTGCGGGGGCTTCCGACGCCGGGCGCCATCCTCGCGATTCTGCTCTACGCGGTGAATCTGCTGCTGGCCGTGCGCGTTGTTCCATGGGGCTGGGCGTCATTGTCGGCGGCGTTGGCGTATGGATGCGTCGCGGCCCTTGCGTGGAGGGGCGGGGCGTCTTCCCGGGCGGCACTCGGTGCGTTCGGAGCGTCCCTGGTCTTCTTCGGGGGGCAATCGTACACGGTTCACTCCCTGATCCTGCATGGGGCGGCCAGCGGCCTCGGCCTCGGCCTCGATCTCGCCAGGCTTGGGGAGAGGCCCATGGCATCCGGGCGTCCATCCCTGACGCTCGCGCTGACCACGGTGTTCATCCTGGCCGCCATGACGGGCGCAGTCCTTCTGCCCTGGGATGTCCTCGCCCTGGCGCTGGTCCGGCTGGGCTTCGCGGAGACGGCGTACATGGCCTGGTTCAGCCTGGCCGACAGCCCGTGGTACAGTCTGGTCTCCCTCAATCGCCTGGTGTTGTACGGCGTTTTGGCGCGCACCCTGTCGCGCCTCGACGAATCGCGTTTCACGACGCTGACGACAGCCATGGCCCTCGGCTGCGCCGCAACCTGTCTTGCGGGGCTGGGGTTCTTTCTGGCGGACGCCGGGCGATTCGTCATGCTCAACCGCCTCACCTCCACCTTCCTCAATCCCGGATGGTTCGCGGAATACATCTGCCTGACCGCCCCGTTCCTTCTGGTGTGGCTTGTCCGCGGCGCACGGCGGCGGCAGGCGCTCGCCCTGTCCTGCCTGACGTTGATGGTCGCCGGTATCCTGCTGGCCATGTCGCGGGGAGGTTGGCTGGTGTTCCTGGCGGTCCTGGGCGCGATGGCCTGGATCGTGCGGCGCTACGGTCCTGGGGCTGGCAGCGGTGCGGTCCGCACCCGGCACCTGTTCCTCGCGCCTCTTGCGGGGGGCCTTCTGGCGGTCGACGCCCTGGCCTTCGCATCCATGGGCCCGCTCATCCTCAAGGAGTTCCTGATCCGCCTTGCCCATTTCACCGCCACCTCCCGGCCGGCCGTGTTCCTGAGCGGCGTCCTCATGGGGCTGGAATCGCCGGTTCTGGGGCTCGGTTACGAGACGTACGCGTGGCTCC
>NZ_JBZVFJ010000068.1:0-13301 GCF_058402725.1 Fundidesulfovibrio sp.
GCGCTGGCCCGTGCCGGAGATCGTCAAGGCCCGCCGCGCGGCCCTGGGCCTGCCCGCCGAGGCCCCGCTGGGGTTCACGCGGATCATGGACCAGTCCTCGGCCTACTGGCTGGAGAGCGGCTCGGGGCGCTTCGCCCCCACGCCCGAGGAGCGCCGTGCCGTGCGGGCGGAGACGGCGGCCATCGCCGCGCGCTACCCCGACTTCATGGAGGCCATGCGCCTGGGGCCGTGGCCCACGCGGGTGTGGCACACCCTGGCGGGCGCGTGGTCCTGGTTCTTCGCGCTCGTGCCGCTGGGTCTGGGCTGCCTGGCGGAGCGCGATCCCTGGAGGCGCGGGTCGGCCCGTGCGGCCCTGGCGCTGTGGGCCACGGGGCTCTGGGTGCTTGGCGTCACCTACCTGGGCGTGGACGCGGTGTTCCAGCTGCGCAGCCCCTTCGACCCGTGGTTCCTGCTGGCGGCCCTGGCCGGGGCGCGGGCGCTGGCCGGGCGGGTCAGGGGCGCGGCCGCCTCGGCAGCCGGTCCAGACAGGGCCTGAGCGCCAGGGCCACGAAAAGGCTCACCCCGAGGATTGTCAGGTAGCGCAGGGGCAGGGGGGCGTCTGGGCCGGTGATCCCTGCGGCCAGGGGGCCGGACCAGTGGGTCCAGGCGATGAAGAAGCCGTAGCTGGCCGAGCCCGCCAGGGTCAGGGGCCTGATCCAGCCGGGAACGCTCCAGGGCTTGAGCGAGCACAGAACGGCCAGGGCGCACAGGGCCTGGAGCGTCGTGGCCTGGGCCAGCGCGGGGAGGCCGCGCCCCGCGATCAGGTAGGCAGGGTCCGCGCCCTTGAGGGCCGAGAGTTTGTGGCACAGGGCCACGGCCGCCAGGAAGCAGAGGGGGCCTGCCCAGGCCGGGAGGCGCTCTGTCCAGGCCGCGCGCCCGGAGAGCTTGGCCGCAGCCGCGCCCCAGAAGAAGGCCAGCACGTGGGCGTTGGGGGCCAGCCCGGGCGGATCGGCCAGGGCCAGCCCGGCCAGAACCGCCCACAGCCCGGCCAGCGCGGGCCAGGAGGCCGCCCGGGGGGAGCGGGAGCAGGCCAAGGCCCAGGCCGCCGCCAGGGGCAGGAAGGCCAGGAAGGGGTTCACCCCGCCCACGGCCTGCTCCAGGAGCGGCGTGGAGTAGGGCGAGCGCAGCAGGAGCGCCTGCCCCAGGGCGGCCCCGAAGGAGCCGCCGGAATAGGCCGCGTAGGCCACGGCCAGCACCGCAAGGGGCGCGGCCAGGCGCAGGAAGCGCGCCGCGAAGGAGTTCGTCCGGCCCGCCCGCACGTCCCGGAAGGCCAGGAAGCCCGAGACCGTCAGCAGAAGCTCCAGCCCGGCCGCGCCGCTGGAGGCCAGCACCCCCGCCGCGCGCGCCGCGAGACGCGCCGCCGTGCCGGAGCCCTGCATCAGGGCCGGGTCCGGCGCGGCCCATCCCGCGAAGAACACGAGGTGGAAGAGCCACAGCGCGCCCAGAAGCCGCAGGATGTCCAGGCCCGGGAGCCGCGTGGGGGAAGTGTCTGGCCGCATGCTCATGGCTTGGTGAAGTAGGGGCGTTCGAACACGGCGAAGACCAGCGCGGCCAGTAGCAGGCACAGGCCCAGGGAGAGGCCCCAGCGCAGGGCCATGCCCAGGGCGTCGGCGGCGGGGCCGACCAGGCGGTTGGCCAGGGGCAGGCCCCACTGGGTGTGGGTCATGAAGAGCGAATAGCTCACCATGCCCGCCAGGCGCAGGGGCCGCGCGGTGAAGGCCGAGGGGCCGGGGCCGGGCAGGATCAGGCGCAGCAGGATGAGGCAGATGGTCGCGTCCAGGGCCAGGAAGAAGGCCAGGCGATGGAGGTTGTCCCGGGCCATCCAGGCCTCCACGGGGGGGTGCCCGCCCGCCCAGCAGAAGGCCAGCAGGGCCGCCAGGGCCGGGACGAAGCCCAGCCGCGCCGCGCGTTGCAGGCGCGGGCCGATCCTGCCCTCGCCCCAGGCCCGGGCCAGGGCCACGCCGAAGAGGAAGCCCAGGAAGCGCGGGTCGCCCAGCAGCTGGAAACGCTTGAACACCAGGATGTTGGCCGTGAGAGCCCCCGCCAGCAGCCAGAAGAAGCCCCAGGAGCGGAAGGGGGCGAAGCGCCCCAGCACGAGCACCCAGGCCGCGCAGAGCAGGTAGAACCACATCTCGTAGACCAGGGCCCAGGTGGTGTAGGTCACCAGGGTCACGCCCGGGGGCACGTGGAGGAAGAAGACGTTGGCCAGGGCCTGACGCCAGTCCACCGAGGCAGCGCCCCAGCACAGGGCCGGGAGGTTCACGGCCAGGATCACGGGCAGGAGCCTGCGGTAGCGCCCCGCCAGGAAGGCCGGGACCGAGGGCCTGCGCCGGGCCAGCGACACCCACGTGAGGAAGCCCGAGAGCACGAAGAGCACGTCCACGCCGAGCACGCCCGAGTGCAGGGCGCGCAGGAGCTGGTGGGCCGGTGCGCCTGGGTCGAGGAAGTAGTGGCGCTCGAAGTGCTGGGCGAAGAAGTGGACGTTGAAGACCATGACGATGGCCAGCCCGCGCAGGCCGTCCAGGCCGGGAAGGCGTCCGGCGTCCAGGAGGAAGAAGGCGTCGAGCGCCGCGAGGGGTTTGGGTGCTGGGGAGTGGTCCATGGGGTGGTCGTCGCTGCCCTGCCTTTATCCGCGGGGCGGGGAACGCACAAGCCCCCGGGAACCGCTCCCGGGGGCTTCCCCCGTGCGTTCGGGCCGTCCTCGCGGAGGCCGTCGTCCCGGGCGCGATTCCGCGCGCGCCCGGGACGCGGCCCCCACGGCCCGAAGCTACTTTTTGTAGGCCGGCTTGACGGCCAGGAACTCCTCTTTGGTCACGATCTGGTCCCTGTTGGCGTCCATGCCCTGGAAGTCGGCCGCGGCTTTCTGCTGGTCCGGGAACACGGCCAGGTATTCGGGCAGGGTGACGAAGCCCTTGTTCTGCGGGTCGATGAGGTCGTAGCCGCGCAGGTCGTCCCCTTCCTGGCCGTGCGCGCGGGGCGCGGCGAAGAGGATGGCCAGGAGGGCGGCCAGCGCGGCGGCCCAGGCGACGAGGCGTTGGATGGTCATGGCATGTCTCCGTTGGCGTCTAGTAGGGGCAGGGTCGCCAGGGTTCGTTGACCATGCGGGTGGCCTGGCGCATGGTCATGGCCTGGGACCAGGCCGACGCGCCGTTGGTGGGGTCGAGCATGTCCCCCAGGGGCGTGACGGGCGTGTAGACGTAGTTCACGTCGATCTGGACGGTGTCGCAGGGGCCGCCGGGGTCGCCTTCGCGGGCCGCGCCCGAGGCGGAGAGCCCGGGCCAGCTGGAGACGTTCACGTTCACGTCGATGCCCCGGGAGTCGGCGGCCACCTTCTTGGTGGCGGCGATGATCTGGGCCATGCGGGTGCCGTCGATTTCGCCCTGGCCGGTGGTGGCGAAGCGCGCGCCCAGTTCGGTGGCCTTCTTGAGGGTGAGCCACACGGAGAGGGCGTTGCTGGTCTCCAGCACGCCGATCATGAGCCCCGTGACGAGGGGGGCCACCAGGGCGAATTCCACGGCCGAGGACCCGGCCTCCCCCAGGAGCTTGCGCAGTCTGCGGATGGCGTTCATGGGGTGCTCCTACTTGATGAGCCGCAGCCCGAGCTGGCGGCCGATCTTCTTGAACATGTCGTCGATGTCGCTGGAGGAGGGCGCGTCGTAGTAGTGGTCGTTGGTTCCGGGCTTGGAGGAGGCCACGGTCTTCATGAGGTTCACGTCCGTGGAGTCGGATGTGCCGAAGCGGATGGTGAAGATCTCGATGCCCGCGTCCTTGGCCAGCTGCGCCTCGGAGAGCATGGCGGTGTTGAGACATCCGCCGTCCTCGCAGTGGCAGGTCTTCACGTTCATGCCGTAGTAGGCGTTGTACCAGTAGTTGTTGGGGTCGGAGGTGTCGCCGTACTGGCCGCCGCACTTGCCGTCCTCGTTGTCGCCGTCGGTAAGCAGGATCATCACCTTGCGGTACTTCTTGGGGTCGCCGCCCTCGGTGTAGGGGGATTCGGGGGTGAGCACGTGGCGTCCCCACTTGATGCCCTCGGAGATCACGGTGCCTGAAGCGGTTCCGGTGGCGGTCATGGAGTTGATGGCGGTGGTGATGGCCGCCTTGTCCGTGGTGAGCGCCTTGATGTAGGGGATGGAGGTGCACGAGGCGCTGCTGGTGGTGTTCACGGTGCCGTCCGCGTTGCGGCATCCGGCGGCCTTGCCGTCCACGTTCGCGGGGACGCGCACCTTGCCCCGGAAGGGCACCAGGCCGATCTTGGTGGAGGGCGCGCCGGTGTTGGGCATCACCAGGTTGACCATGTTGGTGGCCGCCTGGCGCACCTTGGTGATGGGCGTGCCGGACATGGAGCCCGTGTTGTCGATCACGAAGACGATTTCCAGGTTGTTGTAGCCCGCGCAGGCGGTGCAGTCGATCTCCTTGTCCCCGACCCCCAGCACCGAGGCGAAGGTGAGCTTCACCGTGGTCTTGCCCTCCACGCAGACGCTGCGCACCTCCGTGCCCAGGGTGAGGCTCTTGATGGAGGCCTCGCCGTAGTTCTGGGCAAGGGATTTCTCCGCAGCCTGGCGCACGCGGTTCTGGGAGAGGTCCGGGTCGTAGGGCAGCTCCAGGCTCCCGGCCAGGGCCGCCGCGTCCACGGCGGCCTGGAGCTGGTTGTTGGCCTTGTAGAGCAGGCCCTCGTCCACCACGAGGCCGGCCGCGCCGGCCAGGGCCAGCGCGCCCACGGCCACTAGCGTGGCCGTGGAGCCCCGCTCCTCACTGCAGAGGCATGACAACCTTCGAAGTGATCGTAACAGGGCCGTTGTTGAGCGCGTCAATGAAGTCGCCAGAGAGAGAACTCGGTTGATAGGCATAGCTCACCTCCACGGTCGCGGTCTTCGCGCCCGTGTCCACGGACTTGCTCACCAGCAGGTCCGAGGGGGGCAGGTCTTTCGTAAGGTTCTGGACCAGGGCCTGCACCTTGGAGTCGTTTCCGGAGCGCAGGATCTCCCGTGCGCCCTCGCGGGCGGCCTCCTGGACGGTGAAGAAGGTCTTGAGCATCACGGACCCCTCCCACACCGAAACCGACAGGGCCACCAGCACGGGAATGATGATGGCTGCCTCCACGGAGGACGAGCCTGATTCGTTGCGCGGCTTCATGGCGGTCTCCTCTTGGGGGCGCGCGTCGGCGCGCCCCGCGCGAGGCCCAAAGCAAGGCTCGTGCCGGGCAGGGCTGCCGGGGGGGAGTCGGCCCGGGGGCGTCCGTGGGGCGCGGGTCCTGGCGCAACGCGGCCCGGGTGGACTCCGGGTCGCACGTGGGGGCGGATTCAGGAATCGTGGATCGCGAAGGCCGCCGCGATCCACTCGTCGTGGAGCGCCGGGCGGCTGTCAGCGTGTGGAGTCGCGCGTGAGGCTGATGCCCCAGAGGGTTCCGCAGTTGCCTCCGGCCCCGCGCACGGGGGACACGGCCGTCGCGTTGACGAAGCGTCCGGTGACGTCGCCCGCGCCGTTGACGCCCTCCACGAACACGGCCCCCAGCTGGTAGACCACGATGGTGTTGCGCCCGGAGCTGGGCGGGTCGCGGGGGTCGAAGAAGGAGATGATGCCCACGCGGGGGCTGGCCATGGGGTCCGGGTAGGTGCTGCCCTTGACGGAGCTGGTGGCAGAATCCCAGTAGGCCCCCGGGTCCTGGGAGAGGAGGTCCTGGATGCCCTGCTTGGTGGGCCCCACCATGTTGCCTGGCTCCAACTGGAGGAAATCCCGGACGGTGACGTCGGTGTTGTTGGCCCCGGTGCAACCGGCGATGTTGTCGCGGTAGGCGGAGCCTCCGGTGACGGGCTGGCCGGAACCCACGGGGGGCAGGTCCACGGGGCTGTACTGGCCCGGGGCGATGGTGGAGTGGGGGTCGCCGGTCTTGAGCACGATCTGCGTGCCCACGTCGCCGGGGCCGTAGCCCTGCACGTTGATGGAGGCCATCTCGCAGGGCACATCCGTATCGAGCACGCCGTTGCGGTCCTTGGGCGCGCCGCAGTTGTCGTTCCAGGTGAACTTGGCGGGCACGCTCCAGGGCTTGATGCAGCGCGAGGTGGTGGAGCAGAAGATTTCGGCCCGGGCCGTGGCCGACACGTCGGAGGCGTTGAGGCCCAGCACCGGCCCCAGGAAGAGGCGCACGGGGTTGCCGCGCGCGGCGGTGAGCCCGGCCGTGACCTCCACCCAGCCCGGGATGTTGAGGTTCACGGTGACGTCGCCCTGCGCGAGAGCCAGGGCGGGGTTGTCTCGGGCGTCGATGTTGGCCCGCCCGAAGGTGACGGCCTCGGCCCGGATGCGCGCCAGGTCCTGGCCGTAGGAGACGAGCCCGGCGGCGCCGGCCAGGGCGGCGGCGTCCACGGCGGTCTGGAGCTGGCTGCGTTTCCAGCGCAGGTAGCCGTAGTCCACCGCGAAGGCCCCCATGCCGCAGACGGCCACGAGCAGCAGGGCTGCCAGCACCGAGACGGAGCCGCGTTCGCCGCGCGAGGGTGTGGCGTTGTTCATGTCGGGCTCCTGGTTGTCAGCGCCTGCGGGCTGTGGCCTGGGCCGTGAGCTCCACGAAGCCCGGTATGGCCGAGCCCCAGGGGATGATGGGCAGGCCGCGCAGGTCGAAGGTCGCGTCCACGCGGATGGCCGTTCCGGGGGGCAGCTGCTGGTAGTCGGCCGTGACGGCCACGCCCAGGCGGCCGGGGTCCTGTCCGGCCTGCTGGACGTAGGCGCGCATGAGGGGTTCCGGCGGCTGGCCGCCGGAGGCGGCCAGCGCGCCCACTTCGCAGGCCTGGGCCAGCACCTGGCGGATCTGGAACATCTGGCTGAAGTCCAGGATGGCGATCACCAGGGGGATCAGCACCAGGGAGCCGATGAGGGCGAACTCCACGGCCGCCACGCCGGACTGGTCGCGATGGGCGTTCATGGCTGGTGCACCATCATGGAGGTGATGGAGATGGAGTTAACGGTCGCGAAGGCGGGCACGAGCCCCCCCAGCCCGAAGAAGGCGTAGGGCAGGTCCACGCGCACGGTGACCGGCTGGTTGGCCTGTCTTGCCGAGACGGTCACCCCGGCGGCCTGGGTCACGCCGCCTTCCACGAGGATGCGGCGCGCCCTGGCGGCCACCTCGGCGTCGGTGGGGCCGTTGAGGATGGCCAGGCGCGCGCCCTCGGCTGCGGCTGCGGCGACGACGTGGCGGGTCCAGTAGTAGCGCCCGGCCTCCACGCCCCCCACCAGCAGAAGCAGGAGAGGCAGCAGGATCAGCGCCATTTCGACGCTGGTGGAGCCGGTATCCCGGCCTGCGGGTCTGCATTGCGTGGCGGGCATGGAGCCTTCTCCGGTCGAGAGTCTTCCCTGTCATATGCCGGATCATGGCAATGGAGGGGTCATGTTTCATTACATATACTGATGATTCGACGGATGTACAGCCCCCGGACCGAGGAAGAGGGTTCTCGAACAAGGGCGTTTGCCGAAGGAGGTATGCTTCTTGCTGTTTTCTGCGTCCCCTGGCGACTTCGGCGTGGCCGGGAGGGATTGCGGGAAGAGGCCGGGCAGGCGATTCATTTATTGTGGAGGAAATCGTCCCGCAGCCGCCCAGGACGATTGAACGCATGCTGGAAAAGGGATATCGGTCGGATGCGCCCCTGGTCCGCGAGGCACGGGGCGTGTCCGGCAAGGCGGCCGAACGGCCGGGGGAGGACGGATGGAACGCATCGCGAGCACGGACCGGTCAACGGCCGGGTCCCAGGGGAACGGCGAGGGCCAGGCTGCCTGGCTGGCCGCCCGCATGGGGCCGGAGGCGATGGCGCATCCGCAGGGCAGGCTGCTCCGCGCCTTCTGCCTGGAGCGGGGGCTGGCCCAGGGCGGGGCCGAGGCCCCGCTCGGCGCGCCCCCCGCGTCGCCCCCCGCGTCCGGGGAGAAGCCCCTGTCCCTGGACGAGGTGCTCGAGCGCGACACCAAACTCTTCTCCCTGCCCGAGATCTACGCCCGCCTGGACGCCCTGCTCAAGGACCCCAACGCCACGGCCGCCGACGCCACGGACCTCATCTCCAGCGACCCGGCCCTCTCCGCCACCCTGCTCAGGCTGGTGAACAGCGCCTTCATGGGCCGCGCCCTGGGGCCTATGGGCCAGCGCCTGGGCAACAAGGTGGAGAGCCTTGAGCGCGCGGTGCTCATCACCGGCACGTCGCAGCTGGCCAGCCTGGCCCTGGGGCTCTCGGTGGCCCCGGCCTTCAAGGGCATCAGCCCCCAGGCCATGGACATGCGCCGCTTCTGGGAGCACAGCGTCTCCTGCGCCATCCTGGCCAGGGCCATGGCCCAGGCCTCCGGCTGGGCCGACCCCGAGCAGTGCTTCGTCTGCGGCCTGCTCCACGACATCGGCAAGCTCGTGATGTTCCGCCACCTGCCCGCCGCCAGCGCCCGCTGCCTGGCCCGGGCGCGCGCGCCCGGGGCGGACCTGCCCGCCATCGAGCGCGAGGAGGCCGGGTTCGACCACGCCCTCCTGGGCGGCAGGCTCCTGGCCAAGTGGCGGCTCCCAGAAACCATCGAGCGCGCCGTCACCGCCCACCACGCCCCCGAACCTTCCGACAAGGCCGCCATGCTGGTGAACGCCGCCGACCTGCTGGCCCAGCTCCTGGCCCCGGCCGACAGGCAGGACATGCCCCTGCCCCGCTTCAACCCCGGCGTCTGGGAAGCCCTGGAGCCCGACTTCAACGACCTGGCGGACCTGGCGCAGGACCACGCCGCGCAGTTCGAAGGCGTGATCGCCTGCTTCTTCTCGGCATGAGCGAACGCATCCTGGTCATCGAGGACGACCCCTCCCTGGGGGCCATGATCCAGGACGCCCTGGACGTGAAGGGGCTCTCCTCGCGCCTGGCGGGATCGGCCGAGGAGGGGCTGGAGCTCCTGGCCTCCGGGAGCTACGAGCTGGTGCTCACGGACGTGATGCTCCCCGGCATGTCCGGCGTGGAGGCCATCCCGCGCATCCTGGAGGCCCAGCCCGGCGTGGACGTGATCGTCATGACCGGCCAGTCCACCCGCGAGGTGGCCCTGGAGGCCATCCGGCACGGCGCGTACGACTACTTCTCCAAGCCCTTCAGCCTGGCCGAGCTGGAGACCGTGATCCGCCGCGCCCTGGAACGCCGCGCCCTGCGCGACGAATCGCGCGCGCTGCGCCGCAGGCTGCGCGACACCCCCGACGACCACGGGCTGGTGGGCCAGAGCGAGCCCATGCTCCGGCTCAAGGAGCTGGTGGCCAAGGTGGCCGCCCTGGACGTGACGGTGCTCGTCACCGGAGAATCCGGCACGGGCAAGGAGGTGGTGGCAGACGCCATCCACGCCCTCTCGCCCCGGGCCTCGGGGCCGTTCGTGAAGGTGAACTGCGCGGCCATTCCGGAAAATCTCCTGGAGAGCGAACTCTTCGGACACGAGAAGGGGGCCTTCACCGGGGCGCTCACGGCGCGCAAGGGCAAGTTCGAGCTGGCGGCCAAGGGCTCGCTTCTGCTGGACGAGCTGGGCGACATGCCCCTGTTTCTCCAGCCCAAGCTCCTGCGCGCCGTGGAATCCAAGATGATCGAGCGCCTGGGCGCGTCCGCGCCCATGCCCGTGGACGTGCGCATCATCGCCGCCACCCACCAGGACCTGCCCCGCCTGGTGGAGGAGCGCGCCTTCCGCGCCGACCTCTTCTACCGCCTGAGCATCGCCCAGATCCGCATTCCGCCCCTGCGCGACCGCCGCGAGGACATCCCCCTCTTGGCCGAACACTTCATCCGCCGCCTCCACGCCCGCACGGGCTGCGCCCTGGAGGGGCTCTCCCGCGACGGGGCCGAGGCCCTCATGGCCCAGCCCTGGCCGGGCAACGTGCGCCAGCTGGCCAACGCCATCGAGCGAGCGGCCATCACCGCGCCCGGGCCGCTCTTCACCGCGCGCGACTGCCTCCAGGCCCTGGGCCAGGCCCCTGCGGCGGCTGCCCAGCCGCCCGCGCTGCGCCCGGGCATGAACCTGCGCCAGACCCTGGAGGACGTTGAGCGCGGCCTCATCCTGGAGGCCCTGCGCCAGGCCGGGGGCGTGCAGAAGGAGGCCGCACGCCTGCTGGGGCTTTCGCCCACCAACCTCTGGAACAAGCTCCAGAAACACGGCATCCCGGGCCACGGCGGCGGGGCCTGACCCCCGCCTCAGCTTGATGACAAACCCCGAAGCGGGGTTTGTGGGAGCCGCTTACGGGCGGCAAAGCCGCCCTGCTCCAGGCTGCGCTTCGCGCAGGGCTGCTGAAAAAGCCGCAAAGCCGAATTTTTCAGCAGCCTCCGGCGGGGTCTCTCAGGCCCCGGCCTCATCACATCCCCAGCCGTCCGGCGGCGTCTTCCCGCAGGGTCCAGCCCATGCGCTTCAGGCGCTTCTTCGTGCCCGGGCTGGCCTTGCCCGTGAGCCACAGCTCCACCCCCGGGGCGGGCAGGGAGCGCGCGGCCCGGTCCAGGGCGTCCAGGTTGGACGCGGCGGCGGCGGTGTACGCCAGATAGTCCAGCGGGAAGGCCAGCACGAGCCTGCCGTCGGGACGCAGCGCGCCCACGAAGCGGCCCACGGGGACGAAGCGCTCCAGAGCGCCTTCCACCCGCGCGTACCCCGCGTACATCTCGGCCATGCGCTGGCGGAAGAGGCACACGTCCTGGTCGGAGGTTTCGGCCGCGAACTCCACGAACTCGGCCTTGTCGGCCGTGCCCGCCATGGAGGTGAGCGCCCGGGTGAGCACGGTCTGCTGGGTGGGGGTGAACTCGGGGTTGTTCACGAAGAGCCGGGCCAGGTCCTTGGGCACGCCCGCCTGGATGAGCGCCTCGCGGTTCTGGCGGCGCAGGTCGCCCGGGGGCACGGTGAGGTCCACGCCCTGCATGAGCGCCGTGGTGCTCACGCCCGACACGGCCAGGCCCACGCCGCCGGGGATCAGGGCCTGCAGGGCCGTTCCGGTGAGGCTCCCGGCGTAGCCCGCCTCGGAGAGCGCGTCGAGCTTCTGCTGGAGCACGGGGTTGGTGGAGTAGGGGTCCACCCCGAACCGGACGGCGTAGTCGCGTTTTGTCTTGGAGAAGCCCACCAGTCCGGCGGCGCGGCTGTCCTCCCACTTGCTGGGGGAGCTTTCCGCCAGGTTCTCCTGGGCGCGCACGAAGAGCTTGCCCACGCCCGAGAGCGCGCCGCCCAGGGTGTGCAGGGGGTCGGTGACCAGGTCCACCGCTCCCTGGAGGGTCTGCTTGCCCTTGTCGGCCAGGGAGTTGGCGAAAGCGTTGGACCCGGCCACCTGGTCCATCCTGGCCATGGCCCGGATCTCGGCGATGCGCGTGCGCGCCAGGGCCGTGGAGGCGGCCTTGAAATCGCCGTAGGGCGAGTGGATCACGTAGATGTTCAGGTAGCCGTCGTTGCGGACCTCGGGGTCCACGCGGAAGTCCGGCCCGGAGAGCAGGTCTTTTGGCAGCAGGGTCTGGGCCTTGAAGGTGGGCGGCGTCTCGAAGGGCTGGGCCAGGGCGCTCGAGCAGGCCAGGAGCAGGACCGCCAGGGCGGCGAGGGAACGGGCGAAGGGGTGGGGCATGGTGGTCTTTCCGTCGGTTGCAGGGTTTCTGTGGGGCGGCCCTGGGCCGGTTCAGGGGCCGGGCATGCCGGGCAGTCCCTGGCGTATCCGCGCGGAGAAGTCCGGGGCGTCTCCGGCGGCCCTGGCCTTGGGGTTCACGTGGCTTCGGGCCTTGAGTTCCTCGAAGGGCAGCGAGTCGTCCAGGCCGCCCAGCTCGTAGACGTACTGGGGCGCGTACCCGGAGAAGAGGATCTTCCAGCTGTAGTGGAGCCTTCCCCCGAAGGCCCGAACGTGGCGCACCACGTTGGTGGTGCAGTTGGTGGTTAGGGTGTTGTAGTATTCGGGCGTCTCGTAGAGGCTGTTGATCTTCTTCACGTACTCCAGGAACAGCTTGCGGGCGTTGGCCTCTGGCATGCGCGTCCTGAAGAGGTACACGTCCTCGGGGGGGACGCGGTGGTCGGTGCGCAGGCGGATCAGGTCGCGCTCCTCGGCGGCAACGTAGGTCAGCTCGTACTGCTTGAAGAAGCCCTTGAGCGCGGAATAGCCCTCGCCCTTCTCCTTGCGGGTCTCGATGGAGAAGCACAGGGCGTCCTGGCCCTGGAAGACGAAGCTCACCATCACGTGGGCGATGGCGTCGCCCATCCAGTAGACGGCGATGAGGTCCACGCCTTCGAGCCTGTTCAGGTCGAAGGTCTTGTCGTGGGTGCGGGGCTGGTAGTCGGTCTCGGTGCGGTAGGCCACGTTGCGGATGTTGTGCACCGTGACCTGCTCCCCCCGCACCTGGGCGTAGGGGAGTACGGCCACGTCGGGCTGCCAGTCGCGCTGGTTGGAGGGGGCGATGGCGCTCCACCAGGCCGCGAAGAGCGCGAAGCCGCACAGCCATGCCGCCAGGGCGCGCCCCCTGCGCCGGACAAGGGAGAAGCACAGGCCCGTGCCCGCCACCACCGCCACGGCCAGCAGCGTCCTGCCCGTCGCGCTCTCCACGTCGGACCAGTAGGCTGCAAGGGCGGCCCAGAGGGTCGCCAGGGTCACGGCCAGGGCCGCACTTAGCTTCAGGAGGATGCGGAGCGTGCGCCTCACGGGGCCTCTCTTGTTGAGTTCGCCATGTCTCCAGTCTGATACGCCCTCGCGCCTGCCTTGCCAAGCAGGACGCACGTCCGCGCTTCAGGATTCGTGAAGTGCCGTCGGGCGTTCCACGATTCATGGATATCGCCTGGAAAAGTCCGTGCCGTGCCGCTTCCCGGCCTTATGGCGTTGTATGCTCCACGATCCGTGGAGCGGGGTGCGCCCGCTCGTCCCGCCGGGGAGCCGCCGCCGTGCCGTCCCACCCGGCCCATGGGCGACTGTTCTGAAAAATAACCAAACTATTACAAGCATTTGATCTTGCTGTGCCCCAAAAGTTCCAGCCTCCGGGCACGCTGGCACACCGGTTGCTTTAAGAGCATCGCGACCGCACGCACAACCAAACCAGACGAGGAGAACCCCCATGAACGCCATCCGCACCCTGATCCGCAACGAAGAAGGCGCGACCGCAGTGGAATACGGCCTGATGGCCTCGCTGATCGCCGGTGTGATCATCGCCGCCGTGACCCTGCTGGGCACCAACATGACCAACCTGTTCAACCGCATCGCCGGGTCCATCCAGTAGGGCCGGGACCATAAAGGAGCACGCCATGAACGCCATCCGCACCCTGATCCGCAACGAAGAAGGCGCGACCGCAGTGGA
>NZ_JBZVFJ010000068.1:13401-20127 GCF_058402725.1 Fundidesulfovibrio sp.
TGATCATCGCCGCCGTGACCCTGCTGGGCACCAACATGACCAACCTGTTCAACCGTATCGCCGGGTCCATCCAGTAGCGTTCCCGGCAGGCGGCCGGTCAGCCGCCGCGATGCCGCATGCCGGGGGGAGCCGCGCGCTTCCCCCGGCATACGCTTTCGCGGCGTCTGGCGTCCGGGGCCGGGCGGTGGTAGCCTGCGCGAGCAATCCGCGCGGCGGCCCGCGCGAACCGGGGGTGGATCGTGCACGTTTCCCAGTCCATGCAGTCCTGGCTCATCTTGGGGGCCTTGTGCGTGCCCATGCTCTGGGCCGCCTGGATCGACTTCAAGAGCTACCGCATTCCCAACCGCATCACCTATCCCTCCATGCTCTGTTTCGTGGCCCTGAACGTGGCCCTGGCGGGCCTGGAGGGACGCTGGCTGGAAGGGCTGTCCGTCGGCGGGGCGGGGCTCCTGCTGGCGGGCGGTTGCATGCTTCCGCCCTTCCTGCTGGGCGTGATGGGCGCGGGCGACGTGAAACTCATGGCCGTGTCGGGGGCCGCTCTGGGGCCGGGCGCGGTGCTCACGGTGCTGGTGTTCACGGCCCTTGCGGGCGGCGTGCAGGCGGCGCTCACACTAGGAGCGCACATGCTGCGCACCGGGTCCATGAAGAACCCGCCCAAGGTGTGCTACGGAGTGGCCATTGCCGTCGGCACGCTGGCGGCAGCGGCGTGGCGCGCCGTCGGCGGCAAATACATTGCCGTGTTCTGACGCGCTCTCTTCAGCGGGACCTTTTCAAAAGCCGCGCGAACCCCGAAGCGCATCCCCTGTATGCCCCGAAAGGCGACGCGAAATGCCGTTGCATGGCCTGTTCAAGCGGAGTATGCACTTGCCAAGCTGCTGCGAATGTGCAACGTTTGTTCGTAAACGCAACAGGGGTCCCCGAGAGCGTCGCGCGAGCCGGGAAATGATCCTGAAACGGCGGACGGCAAATCCGCAACGGAGCGGGCGCGTCAGTCCTGATGCGAAGCGCTCCATGGACAGGGCCGGATGAACAGATCGCGGATTCTTCTGCACGGAGCCATTGCGCTCGTGCTCTCCCTCACGGCGGGCTTTCTGGTGTTCAGCTGGCTCCAGGGGCAGGGCAAGAAGCGTCAGGCCCCCGTGGAGCAGCCCGCTCCCGCCCAGGTGCAACTGGCCGTGGCCGCCAAGCCCCTTGCCCGCGGCGAGCGCCTCGGCCCCGGCAACCTCTCCCTGGCCCCCTACTTCGAGAAGAGCGTCCCCCCCGGCAGCTTCACCGCCCTGGACTCCCTGGAGGGCCGCGTGGTCATGGTTCCCCTGGGGGTCAACGAGCCCGTCACCCAGGACAAGCTTTTCCCCGCCGGGTCGAGCGGCTCGGGCCTGGAGACCCGCCTGGGCGAGGGACGCCGCGCCCTGGCCGTGCGCGGCAACCGCGTCATGGGCCTGGGCGGCCTCATCCTGCCCGGGGCGCGCGTGGACGTGCTCATGACCGTGGACGACCCCGACAAGCAGGGGCAGAAACTCGCCAAGGTGATCCTGGAAAACATGCTCGTGCTGGCCGTGGGCGCGCAGGCCGACAGGCCCCAGGGCGGCAAGGAAGAGATGCTGGCCGAGACCTACACGCTGGAGGCCACCCCGGCAGAGGCCGAGAAACTGGCCCTGGCGGGCGTGCAGGGCGAACTGCACCTGGCTCTGCGCGGCCCCCTGGACAGGGAGACCGTGCTCACCCCCGGGGCCAGCCTGCGCGGCAACCTGGCCAGCCTGCGCGAGACCGAACCCCCCAAGGACGCCCCGCCCGACCAGACCAAGGCCCAGCCCATGGTGGAGGAGATCCGGGGCGCCAAGCGCGAAGTGGCCCCCCTGGGCTCCAAGGACGCCCCCAAAGCGGGAGGCAAGCCGTGAACCGCGCCGCCCTGCTCCTGGCCCTGGCGCTGGCGCTGCTGGCCTGCGCCGCCCCCTCGGCCCTGGACGCCGCCCAGACCGCCAGCGCGCCCCGGCTGGAACTCACGGTGGGCAAGTCCGTGGTGGTCAAGACCCAGGCGGACATCGCCCGCGTCTCCGTGGGCGATCCCAACGTGGCCGACTTCGTGCTTCTCACGCCGCGCCAGCTCTATGTGGCGGGCAAGGCCTCGGGCGTGACCAACATCACCCTCTGGGACGCCTCCGACCAGGTGCGCGGCCTCTACGACGTGGAGGTGGCCCCCGACGTGGCCCGCCTGCGCCGCCTCGTGGGAGACGTGATGCCCGACGAGTCCGGCGTGGTGGTGCGCGCGGCGGGCAGTTCCATCGCCGTGTCCGGCACGGTGCGCAGCGAGGCCAACCTCAAGCGCCTGCTGGCCCTGGCCGAGGCCCATTCGCCGGGCAAGGTGCTCAACCTGCTCCAGATGGGCGGGGTGCAGCAGGTGATGCTGGAGGTGCGCGTGGCCGAGATGTCGCGCGCCCTGGCCAAGGACCTGGGCTTCAACCTCAACGCCATCTCCCAGGGCGATTTCCTCTACACCTTCCTGGGCGGGCTCACCAGCGTGCCCCTGCTCTCCAACATCGTCAAGACCTACACCAGCACCAACTCCAACAACCAGGCCGTGCCGGACCCCTACAACCGCGTGAACAACCCCACGCGCTTCGACGAGCAGAAAGGCCCCCTGAACATCACCAGCAACGTGCAGGGGATGTTCAACTACAACACCAAGGTGAACGGGGTTCCCACCACCATCACGGGCTTCATCAACATCCTCAAGGACAACGGCCTCGTGCGCATCCTGGCCGAGCCCACCCTGGTCTGCCTGAACGGCCAGACGGCCGAATTCCTGGCGGGCGGGGAAATCCCCGTGCCCATCCCCCAGGCCCTGGGCACCATCAGCATCGAGTGGAAAAAGTACGGCGTGGAGCTGCGCTTCACCCCCCACGTGCTGGCGGGCGACAAGATCAGCCTCCAGGTGGCCCCTTCGGTCTCGGAGCTGGACCCGGCCAACGCCGTGCAGGTGGGCAGCTTCGTCATCCCGGCCCTCAAGAAGCGCAGCGCGGCCACCGTGATCGAACTGGGCGACGGCCAGAGCTTCGCCATCGCGGGCCTGCTCTCCCAGGACACCCGCTCCACGGCCAGCAAGTTCCCCGGCGTGGGCGACGTGCCCGTGCTGGGCAGCCTCTTCAAGAGCAGCAAGTTCCAGAAGAACGAGACGGAGCTGCTGATCATCATCACCCCCAGGCTCGCCAAGCCGGCCGACCCCAAGGCCATCAAGCTGCCCACCGACGGGGGCCTCAAGGAACCCGACGACCTGGAATTCTACCTGGGCATCGACCGCAGCAAGATGGGCCTGGGCGCACAACCGGCCGCCCCTGCGGCGGGGGTCCCGGCCGGGCGCAGCCTGGACGGCGACTTCGGCCACGCCCTGCCCAACCCCCCGGCATCGGGCGCTCCGAGGCCCCCCAAACCCTCCGACGCGGGCAAATAAGCGCCCGAACCGAGGAGCCCCCATGCGCCCCATCACCGCCCTCCTGGTCGCCGCCCTCCTGGCCCTCGCGGCCTGCGCGGACACCGAGCCCAAAACCGAGTGGAAGTTCGGCGAGTCGGTGCAGTCCACCATGCAGAGCCAGATCGCCAACCCCGGGGCCGGAGGCGACAAGCCCGTCACGGGCATGGACGGACAGTCCGCGGCCATGGCGGCCAACCGCCACGAGAAGATGGGCGAGGAAAAGCAGGGGGAGGGCGTCTTCGAGAAAATCCTCAAGAACATCGCGCCGGGGCAGGGGCAGTCCGGCTCCAAGTAGGCGCTCCCGGGCCAGGTCGAACCGCATTGTGGGCATGAACACCACCCCCGCCGTCTTTCTGGACATCCGCAACCCGGTCACCCGCGTCCTGGCCGAGAAGTGCGCCGCCCAGGCTGGCCTTCGCGTGCTGGCCCCGGGCGACGCCCAGCCCCCGGACCTCTGCGTGCGACAGGCCGGGCCGGACCCCGAGGCCGAGGAGCGCGCCCTGGAGGCCTTCCGCCAGGAGAACCCCGAGACGGGGCTCCTGCTCCTGGGCGACGCCTCCGACGCGGCGCTCATCGTGGCGGCCATGCACGCAGGGGTGCTCGAATTCCTTCCCGAGAGCCTGGGCGAGGACGACCTGCTCCCCCGGTTCGAGCAGTTCGCCCAGGAGCGGCTGGCCAGCGCGGGCGGCCCCGCGCCCGGCAGGCTGGTGAGCGTTTTCTGCCTCAAGGGCGGCGTGGGCGGCACCACCCTGGCCGTCAACGTGGCCCTGGAGCGCCAGCGCGCCGCCCAGGGCAGGGAGCGCGCCGCCGCCCTCCTGGACCTGGGCCTGCCCTACGGCGAGGCCCAGATGTTTCTCGACCTCAACTGCCGCTACCACTGGGGCGAGGCCGTGAAGAACGTGGGCCGCCTGGACGGCACCTATCTCCTGAGCCTCATGACCCAGCACGCCTCGGGACTGCGCCTGCTGCCACCGCCCGCCCAGCCCGACGAGATCCAGCTGGCCGGGGCCGAGGTGATGGGCTTCCTGGCCGAACAGGCCCGCAGGCTCTTCGACACCGTGGTGGTGGACCTGGGGGCCTACCTGGACGAGGTGTCCCAGCGCATCATGGACATCTCCGACGACGTGCTCCTGGTGTGCGTGCAGAGCACCGCCTGCCTGCGCAACCTGGCGCGCTTCGCCGCCCAGTACCCCGTGGCCCGCTCCCGGCGCGGACGCGCCTTCCGGCTGGTGGTGAACCGCCATCTGGAGAAGGCCCAGGTCACCCCCGCCCAACTGGAGGAGGCCGCAGGGATCGCCGGGGCCTGGCTCGTGCCCAACGACTATCCGGCCACCCTGGGGGCCATCAACCAGGGCATGCCCCTGGCCGAGGCCGCGCCCAAGTCCCCGGTCACCGAGGCGGTGCGCGGCCTGGCCCTCTCCCTGGACGGGGGATCGCAACGCCCCGAGCGCAAGGCGCGCTTCGGGCTCTTCGCCCTGGGGAAGGGCTAGGGCATGTCCGTGGAGCGTCCCCTCGGCATCCTCCTCCTGGGAGATCCGGCCGTGCTGCCGGGCCTGCGCGCCGCGCTGGAGGGCCAGGCCCTGGCCCGCCCGGCCGAGGCCAGGCCCGACGTGGTGTTCGTGGCCGCCGGGCAGGACGTCCAGGCCGCCCTGGACCAGCTGGCCCGCGCCGCCAGGGAGCACCCCGGCGCGCAACTGGCCCTGGCCGCCCACCCGGCCGCCCCGGAGCTCTTCCTGGCCGCCCTGCGCCTGGGCGTGCGCGAGGCCCTGCCCGCCGCAGACCTGGAACGCAAGCTTCCCGGCGCGCTGGAGCGCATGGCCGGGCGCGTCCGGCGCTCCGCGCCCGCGTCCTCGGGGCGCTCCGGCGCGCTGCACGCCTTCATCGGGGCCAAGGGCGGCGTGGGCGTGACCACCCTGGCCGTGGGAGCGGCGCGCGAGCTGGCCCGACCGGGGCCTGGCGCGTCGCCCCGCGAGTCCGTGCTGGTGGACATGAACCTGCCCTACGGCGAAAGCCCGCTCTTCCTGGGAATCACCCCGGGCACTTCCCTGGCGGAGATTCTCGCGCGCGAGGGGGCGCTCCAGGCGCGCGACGCCGCCGCCTGCACCGAGCGCCACGCCTCGGGGCTTTCGCTCCTGGCCCTGCCCGCCCAGCTGGCCGACGCCCCGGCCGGGCTCTCGCCGGAGCTGCTCTGCGAAATCCTCGCGGAGCTGCGCTCCCGGCACCACCACGTCTGCGTGGACCTGGGCATCTACATCGACGACCTCACCCTGCGCGTCATGGGCCAGGCCGACGGGGTCTACCTGGTGGGCGTGCAGAGCATGGCCTGCGTGCGCAACATCCGCCGCTTCCTGGACTACGTGCGCCCCCAGGGCGAGGTGCGCCTGGTGGTGAACCGCCACCTCTCCGACTGCGAACTCTCCGTGGAGGACATGGAAAAGGCCCTTGGCCTCAAATGCTTCCAGGTGATACCCAACGACTACGCCCTGACCCTGGAAGCCATCAACCTGGGCAGGCCCGTGGCCGACCTGGCCCCGCGCTCGGCAGTGAGCCGCGCCCTGGCCGCCCTGGCCTCGGGCATGTCCGGCGAACGCGCCGAGGGCGGCCTGGCGGGCCTGGCCCGCAGGATCTTCGGCCGCGCGCCCGGCGGGAGGTAAGACGCCATGCGGGGACGCCAGCTCATCCGGCCCACGGCCCAGGCCCCGGCCGCGCCCGAACTCGACCCTCAGCGTTCCGCCGCCCAGGGCGACCAGTACTACGAGCTCAAGACGCTCCTGCACGAGCGGCTCATCGAGGTCATCGACCTGAGCCTCCTGGAATCCCTGGACCCGGCGGCCCTCAAGTCAGAGATCAACAGGCTGGTCAACGGGCTCCTGGGCGACGAGTTCGCCCACGCCCCCCTCAACCGGGTCGAGCGCGAACGCCTCGTCGACGAGGTGCACGACGAGATCATGGGCCTTGGCCCCCTGGAGCCCTTCCTGAAGGATTCCACCGTCAACGACATCCTGGTGAACGCCTACAACCACATCTACGTGGAGCGCCGGGGCCGCCTGGAGCTGACCGGGGCGCGCTTCAAGGACAACGACCACCTCAAGAAGATCATCGACCGCATCGTCAACCGCGTGGGACGCCGGGTGGACGAGTCCTCGCCCATGGTGGACGCGCGCCTCCCCGACGGCTCGCGCGTCAACGCCATCATCCCGCCCCTGGCCATCGACGGTCCGGCGCTCTCCATCCGCAAGTTCTCCAAGGACCCCCTC
>NZ_JBZVFJ010000069.1:0-20001 GCF_058402725.1 Fundidesulfovibrio sp.
GTCGGTGGGGTGGGTGGAAAGGAAGGCGAACACCCGCGAGGCCTGGGGGTTCTTCTTCATGTTCTCCCAGAAGGCCAGGGCGGCGTTCATGTCGTAGCCGGCCTGCCGCATGAGCCGAAGCCCGATGGCGTCGGCCTCCAACTCCTGCTTGCGGCTGTAAGGGAGCATCATGCCCAGGCTGGCCCCGTTGCCCCAGACCTTGCTGGCCAGCTGGCCCAGGCGCGGGTCCTCTTCGCTCAGGAACATGTCCAGGAGCATGGCCCCGAACTGGGTGGCCATCTCCAGGGTTGCGCGTTCCGCGCCGTGGCGCGCTAGGGCGTGGGCCACCTCATGGGCCATCACTGTGGCCAGTTGGTCCTCGTTCTGCACGTACTTGAACAGGCCCGTGTAGACGAAGATGGCCCCGCCGGGCAGGCAGAAGGCGTTGGGCACGGTGTCGTTTTCCAGCACGTAGAAGGCCCAGTCCAGGTCCGGCCGGCCGCTCACGGCGGCGATGCGCTTGCCCGCGCGGGTCACGGCGTCGGAGAGTTTGGGGTTGCGGCTCTGGCGCTCTGTCTGGAGGATGTCGCGCGCGGCGCGCGCCCCCATGGCCCGCTCCTGGCTCTCGGGGATGACGATGAGCTGCCTGCGCTCCGTGTAGGGCGCGGAGTCGCAGCCCGCCAGGGGCGAGAGGACCGCCAGGGACAAAAACAGAATTGGTATCAGCCAGGGAAGTCGCACGACAGACTCCTCAGAGCGAGGCCTTGCGCTGGAAACGCAGGCGCAGGGCGTCGCCCACCTTCTCCTCGGCCAGGGTCCACTGCCCGAACGTGGCCGCCAGCTCCCGGAAGACGGGCGCCTGCGACGGATTGGCCCACACGTCCACCACGCTGGCCTGGACAAACCGGAGGTGCCACCCGACCTCCGCGCCCACCCCTCAACACTTGCCGCGAACGTCCAGGACGATCTGTTCAGCTTGCACGGGCTCTCTCCTTGACGGCCCGGGGATCGCTCCACCAGGCCGGGGTTGACCATTTGCCGGGCTCCGCGCGCACGGCTGCCGCGCGCCGGACCAGGGCCGTGAAATCGCGCCGGGGGATCTCCACTGCACCGAAGCGCATCACATGGGGCGTGGCCTGCTGGCAGTCCATGAACAGGAAGCCCAGGTCCGCCAGATGCCAGACCAGATGCGCGAAGGCCACCTTGGAGGCGTGGGAGCACGCGTGGAACATGGACTCCCCGAAAAAGGCGCGCCCCACGGCCACGCCGTATATCCCGCCCATGAGGCGTCCGTCCAGACGGCATTCCACGCAGTGGGCGTGCCCGGCGTGGTGCAGGCGCACATAGGCGCGGATCATGTCCGCAGTGAGCCACGTCCCGGCCTGGCCGGGGCGTTCGGCCACGGCGCAGGCGCTGATCACTGCCTGGAAGTCGCGGTCGGCCTCCACCCGGAAGGGGTGCGTGGCCAGATATCGGCGGAAGCGGCGGTCCAGGCGCAGCCTGCGCGGCAGGAGCACGGGCCGGGGATCGGGCGACCACCAGAGGATGGGGTGCTCGTCGTTGTACCAGGGAAAGATGCCCTCGGAGTAGGCCTTGAGCAGGCGCGGGACGCAAAGGTCCCCGCCCACGGCCAGGAGCCCGTCCGGGCCGGCCGATTCGGGGTCGGGAAAGGCGATTTCGGGCGTGAGCAGGGTGATCACGGCCTGTGGTGCGCGAGGCGCGGGGGCATGGGGGACGCCGACCTAATAGATGTTCGCCATGTCTTCGGAATGGTAGAAAAATTCCACACGGCGGTTGATGCCCCGGTTCTGGTCGGAGGTGTTGGGGGCGATGGGCATGCTGTCGGCGTAAGCCGCTGCTTTGACGCGCGTGGCCGTGATGCCCCCCTTCTCGATGATGTAGCGCACGCAGGTTGCCGCGCGCAGGGCCGAGAGCTCGAACTTGGAGACGTTGCTGTTCTTTCCGGCCTCGATGTCGTCGGTGTGGCCGCGCACCACGAGGTTGACCTTGATCTTCTTCAGAGTGCCCACCACGTCGTCCAGGAGTTTCAGGGCCTCGGGCTTGAGGGCGGGCGAGCCGGGCTGGAACATCACGGAGGAGTTCACGTGCAGGAGCACGCCGACCTTCTGGGAGCTCACGCCCGAGTTCTTCTGGAGGTTGGGGTTGTTGTCCATGAGCTGTTTGATCATCAGGGCCACTTCGTACTTGAACTGCTCCTCCTGGGAGAGCTTGAACTGCGGCGTGCCCTGCTGGGCGTCCTTGGCGATGTAGGTGGGCATCACCACGGTTTCCTCGGGCTTTTCGCGCTTGGGCAGTTCCTGGTCCTGGAAGAAGGCCGAGAGCTGCACCTTCTGCTGGGGCTTGAGCGCCATGGTGAGCCACAAGAGCAGGAACAGGGCCATCATGGCCGTGACGAAGTCCGCGTAGGCAACCTTCCAGCTGCCGCCGTGGTGTCCGCCGTGGCCGCCCTCTTCCTTCTTGACGATGATCGGCGCGGGTTTGTTCTTGGACATGACCGAAGCCTCGCGGGCGCCGGGAAAGCGCCCCCTCTCGCCGCCTGCCGGCCTTTTGCACGTTGGGGATAACGGATGGACTCAGCCTGGAAAGCTTGCGCAGAATGACCCTATTGGGAAAAAATGGCAAGAATTGGTTGAGGCGTCCACTCGGGCCGCACCCGCCCCCCGGGCCGCCGGACCGCCCTACCCCTCCTCCTGTCCGCGTCTGCCCGCCCTGCCGGGCTTGTCGGCTTTGCCCGCCTCGACAGGCTTGGCGAGCTTGCCCGCCTTGACGGCCTTGACGCCCTTGACGGGCTTGCCGGCCTCAGCTGGATTGCCAATCCTGTCTGCCCCGACAGCCTTGACGGTCTCGCCACTCTTGCCAGCCTTTCCCGTCTTGCGGCCCTTGCTGCCTTTGGCTTCCTGACCGGCGTTGAAGGTCTCGCCAGTCATGCCCGCTCCGACAGCCTGACCGGCCTTGCCCGCTTCGCCCACCGCGCCCGCCTCTCCGGTCCCGGACCTGGGATGGGCCTTGTCGTAGGCGCGGGTGATCTGGTCCAGGTTCAGGTGGGTGTAGCGCTGGGTGGTGGAGAGCCGCGAGTGGCCCAGGAGTTCCTGCACGGCGCGCATGTCCGCCCCGGACTGGAGCATGTGGCTGGCGAAGCTGTGGCGCAGGGCGTGGGGGTTCACGCTCACGGGCAGCCCGGCCTGGAGGCTCAGGCCCTCCAGGATGCGGTTGGCCTGCCTGCGCTGCAAGGGCTTGCCTTTGAGCCCGAGGAAAAGCGCCTGCTCCGCCGGTGCTGGCGAGAAGGCGTGTCGCAGGGCCAGGTAGGTCGCAAGGGCCTGGCGGCAGGTGTCGGAAAGAGGGGCCAGGCGTTCCTTGGAGCCCTTGCCGGTCACCCGGGCAAGCCCTCCGTTCGCGTCCACGTCGTTCAGCTTGAGGCCCAGGGCCTCGGAGACGCGCAGCCCCGAACCGTAGAGCAACTCGGCCAGGGCCTTGTCCCGGGCCTGCACGGGGTCGCCGCCCTGCTGGGCGGAGTCCAGCAGGGCGAAGGCCTGGTCCACGTTGAGGCTCTTGGGGTTGGTGCGGGGCTGTTTGGGGTTGGACAGGCCATCCAGGGGGCTTTTGGCCAGTGCGCCCCGACGGATGAGGTGCTTGAAGAAACCCCGCAGGCAGGAGAGTCTGCGCCCCATGCTGGAGCGGGCCTGCCGCAGCCGGTGCTGCTCGGCCAGGAAGCCCTGCATCTCGCGCCGCCCGATGGCTTTGGGCGCGGCCGTGCTCAGGCCGCGTCCTGCCAGGAAACGCTCGAAGGCCTCCAGGTCGTCGCGGTAGGCATCCAGGGTGGCGTGGGCGTAGCCTTTCTCCACGGCCAGCCAGGCCAGGAATCCCTGGGCATTTTCGGACAGGACCGGTGGATCGTCAGGCCTGGCGCTTGTCGGGCACATGCGGGCCCCCCGGGCGTTTTCGAGCTGCTGCGGCGTCCCGTCAGGCTTGGCGCTTGTCGAGCACATAGTTGCTCTTGGGATTTTCCTTGGCCTTCTTCTTGAGGGTCATGGCGATCTGGGAGGCCTCGCCGTAGTGCTTGAGGCGGCCCCCGATGTTGAAGACCACGGCGATGGAGATGGCCATGAGCGGGAAGGTGCGCATGTTGCCCTCGCGGTCCGTGGACTGGATGTAGCCCTTGGCGCGGTCGTCCTCGTCGTAGAAATGCGGGACGATGGAGTCGAAGTTCTCCACGATGCGCTGGCAGGCCAGCTCCACCTTGTCGGGGGGCAGGATGAACACGAAGTCGTCGCCGCCCACGTGGCCCACGAAGGAGCGCACGCCCGTGAAGCCCCGGATGGTGTTGACGATGATGCGCGCGCTCATCATGAGCACCTCGTCGCCGCGCGAGAAGCCGTACTTGTCGTTGAAGCTCTTGAAGTAGTCCAGGTCGGCGTAGGCCAGGGCGAAGTCCTCCTGGCGGTCGATCATCTCCTGGATGCGCTGGATGATGGAGGTGTTGCCGGGGAGCTTGGAGAGGGGGTTGGCGTCGAAGGCGCGCGAGGCCCGGGCGATGGTCAGGTAGACGCGGGCCTTGAGCCGGGCCGGGGTGGAGGGCCAGACGATGAGGTCGTCCACCTCGGCGGAGCACCAGTCCGCGCCGGTGAGCAGGCTCTCCTCGCGGATCACCAGGATCACGGGGAGCTGGCGGTAGACGTTCTCGCTCTTGACGAGGTTCACCAGGTCCAGGCCCGGCATGTCGGGGAGATCGTGGTCCACGATGAGCAGGTCGGGCAGCTCGTTGAAGAGCACCTCGATGGCCCCCCTGCCCCGCTCGAAGCAGGTGAGGCGCAACTGGCCGTCATCCCAGAGTTCTGTCAGGATGTTCTTGAGGTCCTGATCCGCCGAGAGCAGATAGACGTTCTGGGGGCGGGGGAGGCGGCAGGCGTCCTGGGCGCTCATGCTCAGACGAAGGAGAGGTCGGCGATTTCCAGGAACTGTTCGGCCAGCAGGTCCAGGATCTTTTCCAGGTCCGCGGGCTTGAGCTTGAGCTTCTTGAGCACGTCGGGCTCCAGGTAGAGAACGCTGTCGTCCCCGCCGGAGCCGTATTCGAAGAGGCGCACCATGAAGTCGCCCAGGTGCACGCAACAGGCGACGTCGGGGTAGAGCCGCGCCAGTTGGGGCTTGTGGTGGTAGCTGATGCCCTCCTTGATGGCCGGGGGCAGCTTCCAGTGGTCGGCGATCCAGGCGTTGACGCGGTCATGCCCGAAGCCCAACACGGCCTTCTCGGCGTCGATGTAGGTCATGTCCTGGGCCTTGACCATTGCCTCGATGCTCGTCTTCATCTCTGGCAGCTGCACGGCGCAGACCACCTTGCCCAGGTCGTGCAGAAGCCCGGCCACGGACACGTCCTCCACGTCCTTGAGGCCCACATGGCGGGCCACCGTGGCGCTGGCCAGGGCGCAGCCCACCGAGTGCTCCCACAGGCCCACCATGTTCTGGAGCATGATGTCCATCACCGACGTGGACACGATCACCCCGCGCAGCACGTTGAACCCCAGGAGCACCAGGGCGTGGTGGATGGAGCTGATACGCCCGGGGAAGCCGTAGATGGGCGAGTTGACCATCTTGAGCACCTTGGCCGAGAGCACCTGGTCCATGGCGATGAGCTTGGCGATCTGTTCGGTGGAGGAATCCGGGTCCCGGACCAGCCGCGAGACCTCGTCCAGAACCTTGGGCAGGGTGGGCAGATCCTTGACCGCGAGGATCTGGTTCTTGCGTTCGAGCTTGAGGTCTTCGGCCATGGACTCCCCCGCTAACCGGCCTTGGAGGCGATTTTCAGCTTGAAGTAGTGGGTGACGAGGGACTTCACCTGGTTCATCCAGGGGTCCTGCGCGTGGTGGCGGAAGAGGTGGTCCAGTCGTTTGAGGCGTTCGTCGTAGTTGGTGCCGGAGGCCACGCCGTCTGTCTGCACGGGCTCGCCCTCCACCACCACGTGCTCCACGCCCATCATGTCGAACTTGTCCAGCAGGGAGTCGGTGAGCTCCGCGCCCTGGGGGGCCACCACCATGCCGTCGGACCGGGCAACGGGTTTGGCCAGCACGTAGCCCGCCTTGGCGAGGTTCAGGGGGATCTTCTGCATGCCCGTTGTCGCTCCTTTCCTGGATCAGGCCGTGAGATAGTACCCGCCGGGCAGCCTGCGCACAACCCCTTTCAGCTCCAGAACCACCAGGGTGCGGCTTAAATCCTTCGCGTCCCTGCCGAAGATGCGGCAGAGGGCGTCGATGTGCGTGGCCCCCACTGCGGCCAGATGCCCGGCAAGGTTCGCCTCCAGGCCTCCGTCGGCACCGGCGTCCAGGACCGGGTCGTGCGCGGGCGGGGCTGCCTGCTGACTCGACGCTCCCGCATCCTGGCGCGCGGCGCGTCGGCCCGCCACAGCGCGCCCGGTCCGCAGAGCGGCGTGCCGCTCCGCCGTGCCGCAGTTTCCCTGCGAGGCGTCGCCTGGGCCGGACGCGCCGAGGACGGAAGGCGCGGCGTCTCGCGGGCCGACAGCGCCCCTCGCCACGGGGCCGAAGGGTTCCGCCTCTTTGCGCCCCCCGCCACGGCCCTTGCGGACGGGCGGCGCGGGCGCGGCCTGGGGAAGGAGGCTCCCCCGGTCTGCCGCGCAGCGGGGGCGCGGCGGTCTGGCCGGGACGCCCTTTTCCGTCAGATAGGCCTCCAACTGAGGTTTGAGCTCCTCCAGGATGTCCTGGGCGCAGTGCACGAGCCTGGCCCCGCGGTTGATGATCTCGTGGCAGCCCCGGTAGCTGGGCAGCGACACCGGACCAGGCACGGCGAAGACATCCCTGCCCTGCTCCATGGCCAGGCGCGCCGTGATGAGCGACCCGGAGCGCGTGCTGGCCTCCACCACCAGCACCCCGAGAGAGAGCCCGCTGATGATGCGGTTGCGCAGGGGGAAATTGCCCGCCAGGGGTTTGGTTCCGGGCGGAAACTCCGAGAGGATGAGCCCCCGTTCGGCCAGGGCCTGCCACACGTCGCGGTTGGCCGAGGGATAGATGAGGTCCGGCCCGGTGCCCATCACGGCAACGGAGCCGCCCGGTCCTTCCAGGCCGCCCAGGTGGGCTTCCCTGTCGATGCCCTGGGCCAGGCCCGAGATCACCGTGACGCCCTGCCCGGACAATTCCCGGGCGATCCGCCGGGCCAGGTCCACGCCGTAGCGGGAGCAGTCTCGTGAGCCCACCACGGCCACGGCCGGGGCGTCCAGCAGTTCCACGTTGCCCGACCAGTAGAGGAACAGGGGCGGATCGGGGATTTCGCGCAGACGCCGGGGATAGCGCGGATCGGCCCAGCCAAGGGCCTGAAGCGTCTTGCCCTCGGCCGCGCGCAATTCCTTCTCGGCGTCCTCCCTCCAGGAATCCAGGGCGAAGGCCTGGCACTGCTGGGCCGTGGCGAGCCCGGCGTCGCACCAGGCCCGGGCCTGGTCCACGGCCCGGGCGGCGCAACCGAAATGCTCCAGGATGCGCCGGGCCGTGCGTGGCCCGAGCCCCGGAGAATGCCGCAGGCACAGGCTGGCCCAGAATTCCTGGCGCTCCTTGTCGGTCACGTCGCTACTGGCCCAGCTGCTTGAGCTTCTGCCTGGCCTTTCCGGCCACGTCCGAGTTGGGGTGCTCGTCCACGATGAGTTTGAGGTTGAAGGCGGCGTTGGCCTTGTCGCCCAGCCGCTCATAGGCTTCCGCAGTGCGGTAGACGGCCTCAACGGCCTTGGGGTCGCCGGGGAAGCGCGCGGTGACGTCCTTGAAGGAGAGAATGGCCTGATTGTAGCTCTTGTCGCCCATGTAGCTCTCGCCGATCCAGAAGAGCACCTCGGGATTCTTGGCGGAACCGGGGAACTTGGCCTGGAATTCGTTGAAACGCTTGCGGGCCTCGTCGTTGCGGTTGGCGGACACGGCGCGCAGGGCCTCGGTGTAGAGGCGCTGCTCCTCCACGCCCACCTTGGGGCCGGGGGCCGGGGCGGCAGGGGCCGGGGCGGCAGCCGGAGCAGGCGGCGTGGGAACAGCAGGAGCGGGCGGCGTGGGCACTGCGGGCGGCGTGGGCTGGGCCTGCGCCGCCGGGGCCGGAAGCGGAGCTGGAGCGGGTGCGGCCACTGGCTGAGGTTCGCCGGTTTTGGAGCGCTTGCCGCGTGGCGCCTCGGCCGGGGCGGGCTGGCGGGGCGGCTCGTGGACGGCGGGAGCGGGCGAAGGAGACGGCAAAGGAGCGGGCATGGACGCGGCTGCAGGAGCCGGGCCTGCCAGGGAGGCATAAGGAATCACCTGCCCCGCCACGATGCGCAGCCCCCCCGAGGCCGGAGCCTGGGCGTGCCGGGGCTGTCCGACGTCCTTGACCGCCTTCTTGCCGGGAGCCTTGCCCGCCGTCAGGGCGTCCAGACGCGCGGCGATCTCGCGCAGCTTGAATTCCATGTCGGCGTCGCGAGCCCGTTGCTGCTCCTGGAACCTGGCGAAGCCGGATTCCAGGTTGTTCAGGCGCGCGGCGTCCTGGGAGGGCTGCTTCTGGGCGCAGCCGCCTGCAACAAGGCCCATGGCCAGAACGATCAAGCCGAATAGACGCACCTGTGCCTCCGATTTTTCTCATGCGATAATCGAGTGTTGCCGTGATGGCAAGGGCCGGGCCGAAAATGGCTCCGCGACGCGCGCTAGCGCGTTGCATCCCAGGCCCTTTTGGTGCAGAAAAGCCCCGCCCACTTCGGTCCAACGATCAGAAGGAGTCCGTCCCAGCGTGAACGAGCATCTTCTCCATGCGGCCGTCACGGCCCTCGCGTGTCTGCCCCTTGCCCTGGCCCTGGCGGCTTCCGGGCTGCCCCTGGCCAGCGCCGTCCTGCTCTTCAACCCGCCCAAGCGGGTCAAGGTCTTCAGGGACAAGTTCGGCCAGCAGGCGGCCACCTGCGCCCTCCTCGTCGGACTGCTCGCCCTGTCGGGCCTGACCGGGGGGGCGTTTGCGCTCCACAGGCTCTTCCCGGCGGCGGCGTCCTTCTGGCTGGGCTGGCCCCTGCCTCTTGGCCCGCTGGCGGGCGGCGCGGCGCTGTGCGCCGTGCTGGCGGCGGTGTACCGCGCCACGTGGCAGACCATGAAGGACCAGCGCGCCCTGCACGCCGGCATCGGCACGGCGGCCAGCCTTGCGGCCTTCGGCCTGGGCTACCTTTTTCTCTCCTTCTTCCGCCACTTCGCCGTGTCGCCCCTGGAGGCCTCGGCCGATCCGGCGCTTTTCCTGCCGCCCACGGCCTCCACGGCCTGGATCATCCTGCCCGGCATGCTGGCCATGGCCTTCTGCCTGGCCGGGGCCGCAGGCTCGCTCTACCTGATCCACCGGCGCGACAAGGACGACTTCGGACGCGACTACTACGTCTACTCCCTGAAGATGGCCTGCAAATGGGCGCTCTTCGCCGCGCTGGCAGCCCTGGCGGCCCAGGGCGGACTTTTCGCGTCCCTGTGGCCTGCCGTGCGCGACCTGCCTCTGCGCCCGGTCTTTTTCTGGGGCGAGGCGGGCGGCGCGCTGGCGCTGCTCATGGCCTGCCTGCTCTGGGGCATGGTGACGCGCAGCCAGAACCCCATGCGCCTGAAGCTGCACTGCGTGGCCGGAGCGATCCTGGCCTGGCTGGGCCTCGCCGGCCAGATGGCGGCCTGCGCGCGCTTCTTCCTGGGCTGAAGACGCCCGGCGCTCCAGCTTTCGCTGCCCCACAGCAAGGCCGGGGCGCCCCCCAAGCCCCGTGCGGACCTCGCTCCGACGCAAAACGGCGGCCCCTCGCGGGGCCGCCGTTCGCTTTTCACGGACTCCCCGCGCCTCAGCGCTGGGAGGTGGACATCAGGTAGATCTCGTGGGGGTCCAGTATGAGCACCACGGAGCCGTCGCCCATGATGGTGGCCCCGGAGAGCCCGCGCATGTCGAACTCCGAGAGGTAGCTGCCCAGGGGTTTGATCACCACCTCCTGGCGTTCCAGGAGCTTGTCGACGATCACGCCCAGGCGGCGGTCGTTGTCCTGGAGGATGACCATGGAGACGATCTCCTTGCCCGCGTCCTCGGCCGGGGGCAGCTCCAGGACCTCGCGCAGTTCGATGATGCCCAGCACCTCGCCGCGCAGGGTGACGGCCTTGCGCTTGTTGACCTCGGTCATGCGCTTGACCTCGATCTTGGTGGTCTCGGACACGGCGTCCAGGGGGATGGCGTAGGTCTGGTCGCCCACCATGACCATCAGGGCGTCGATGATGGCCAGGGTGAGCGGCAGGGCCATGGTGAACTTGGTGCCCTTGCCCACCTCGCTGGTCACGTTGACGGTGCCCTTGAGGTTCTTGATGTTGGTGCGCACCACGTCCATGCCCACGCCGCGTCCGGAGATGTCGGTGATGGTCTCGGCCGAGGAGAAGCCGGGCATGAAGATGATCTCCAGGGCGTCGCGGTCGTCGATGTTCTTGGCCTCCTCGGGGGTCATGATGCCCTTGCGGATGGCCACCTCGCGCATCTTGGCCGGGTCGATGCCCTTGCCGTCGTCCTCCACCTCGATGGCCACGGAATTGCCCCGGTGGTAGGCGCGCAGCCATACGCGGCCCACGGCGGACTTGCCCGCCGCCAGACGCACGTCTTCGGTCTCCAGGCCGTGGTCCACGCTGTTGCGGATCAGGTGCACCAGCGGGTCGCCGATGACCTCCACCACGGACTTGTCCAGTTCGGTCTCCTCGCCCTCGGTGATGAGCTCCACCTCCTTGCCGGACTTGCGCGAGAGATCGCGCACCAGGCGCGGGAAGCGCGAGAACACCGACGACACGGGCACCATGCGCACCTTCATGATGGTGTCCTGGAGGTCGTCGGAGAGCCGGGCCATGGCGTAGGTGGTCTCGGTGAGCTGCTGGGCGATGGCCTGCACGTCGAGCTTGCCTTCTTCCAGCGAGCGGGCCAGCAGGGCGTAGCGGTTGCGGTTGATGATCAGCTCGCCGATGAGGTTCATGAGGTGGTCGAGCTTTTCGTGGTCCACGCGGATGGTGGATGACGCCTTGGCTCCGCTCTGGGCCTGGGCGGCGGCTGGGGGCGCGGCGTCTGCCTTGGGCGCGGGAGCCGGGGGGGCTGGCTTCGGAGCGGGCTTGGGCGCGGGCGCGGCGGCCGGCTTGGGTGCTGGCGCAGGTTTGGGCGCAGGAACAGGCTTGGGTTCCGGCCTGGCTTCAGGCTTGGGTTCAGGCTTGGGTGCTGGCGCAGGCGCAGGAGCAGGCTTGGGTTCCGGATCGGGCTTTGGCAGCGGCGCAGGCGCGGACGACGGTTCCGGAGCGGACTCCGGCTCGGCGTCAGAAGCCGCACTCCCGCCAGGGGCGATACCCATCCCCTCCATGACCTTGTGGAGCATGTCTTCAAGGATGGAGCACTCCTGGCGCAGGATGTCGAGCATCAACTCGAAGTCGAGCCCGGACTTGCGGGCCTGGTCCACCATGCCGGCAGTGCGTTCGGCATAGGTCTTGATGTCGCCCAGGCCCATGTATCCGGAGGAGTTGCGCAGGCTGTCCAGGGATCGGTACAGCCCGTCCACGTATTCCTTGTTGGTTCCGTCCTTGGCCAGTTCGCTCAGCGCCAGATGGATGTTGGCCAGCTGCTGGTCCACGGTTTCGCGGAAGATTTCCTTGTCTTCGTCGTCGATGTCTGGCGAGGCGGCCGCTGGCTGCGGCGCGGGGCCGGGCTTCGCCGCAGGGGCCTTTGCGGGTTCAGGCTCGGGCTGGGGCGCCGGTTCGGGCGCCGGTTCGGGAGCGTCGTCGATCACGGCCTGTTCGCCGAAGTCCACGTCGCCAGTGGCCACGGCCTGCTGGAGTTTTTCCACCAGGAAGCCGATGTCCAGGGGGATGGCCTGGTTGTGCTTGGGATCGATGCGCGAAACCAGCGTCTCCATCATGTCGACGGTGCCCAGGAGCAGGTCGATCATGCGGGAGGTGGCGGACATTTCGCCCTTGCGCACCTTGTTGAGCAGGGTTTCGGCCTCGTGAGTGAGGGAGTTGATCTCCTTGTGCCCGATGATGCCGGAGTTGCCCTTGAGGTTGTGGAAATAGCGGAAGGTGTCGTTGACCAGTTCCCCGCCCGCGCCAGGATCCTTTTCCAGTTCCAGCAGCGAGGCGTTGAGGTTCTCGATGATCTCCTGGGCCTCTTCCAGGAAATCGGTGAGGTGTCCCTCCCCGATGGCCTGAAGGGCATACGGGGGGCCTGTTTCCGTCACCTCAGGCATGATGAACCCGCGGCTTTCGCCCCCAGACGGCGTATCGGGCCTGCCCATGGGTTCCTCCTGGGATGCTGTTTCGGGGGACTCTTCCTCCGCGATCTGCTCGCCAACAGGAGCCGTTACGACCGGGGACTCGTCCTCGCCGGCAAGGATGGCCTCGATGCGGGCGATGATGGGCGCGGTGTCCAGTTCGCCCTCGTAGCCCTGGGCTTCGAGGCTGTCGATCATGGTGCGCAGGGCGTCGGTCGCGGCCAGGATCACGTCCATGATGTTGGCCGTGACGGCGATGTTGCCCTTGCGCAACTCGTCCAGGATGTTTTCCGCCTTGTGGGCCAGACCGTTGATCTGGTTGAGCCCCAGAAAGCCCGACGCGCCCTTGAGCGAGTGCATGGGCCGGAAAATTTCGTTGAGAAGGCCCAGGTTGGCCGGGTTCTTTTCCAGTTCCAGGAGGTTGGGCTCGATGGTCTCGAGGTGTTCCTTCGCTTCGACGATGAAATCGGCGAAGAGTTCCGGATCCATGAAATCCTGGTTCATGCATGACCTCGCAAGGACGTCCCCTCCCGGTTGGCGCCTCGGCCGGGACACAGTCCCAGCCTGCTGTTTCGCGGCGCGCGAAGACCAGCGGTTGATGAGTCGAAAGGCATGGCGACGTGTCCCTGTCCGTGCCCTTAGCCGAGGAGCATCTTGACGTTCTTGAGCATTTTCTCCGGCTGGGCCGGCTTGACCATGTACATGTTCGCGCCGATGGAGAGACCGGCCTGGATGTCCTTCTCCTGGCCTTCGGTGGAGAGAACCACGATGGGTATGTCGCGGTAGGCCTCCTGCTCGCGAACGCTCTTGATGAACGTGAAGCCGTCCATGCGCGGCATGTTGATGTCTGAGATGATCAGATCGATGCGGTCGGCCGAATAGAGCCGCTCCAGCCCGTCGAGGCCGTCCTCGGCAGTGACCACCTTGAAGCCTTCCTTCTTCATGATGAAGGCTACAAGGTTGCGCACCGTTTTCGAATCATCCACGATGAGGATCGTCTTGGACATTGTCGGCTCCTAGCTCTTGAGCACTTTCTGGAACAAACGGCTGATGGACAGGATCTGGATCAGCCGGTCGCCGGACTTGTAGAGCCCGGCCATGAGCCCTGCGCTGACCCCAAGCTGGGACTCGATGCCCCATTCGATGTCCGCGCGGGGGGCGCGGTACATGGTGTCGATGGCCCGCACGAGCAGGCCGATCTGCATGCCGTGCAGGCGGCATACGATAAGAAAGTTGTCGGGCTGGCCGCGCTCTTCGCGAAGCCCCAGCAGACAGGCCAGGTCCACCAGGGGGGTGACCTTCCCGCGCAGGTTGGTGACGCCTGCCAAGTGGGGAGGCGCGGCCGGAAGCCTCGTGGCGGGCACGGCCCGCAGCACCTCCTGCACCAGCATGATGGGCACCGCGAACACCTCGGCCTGCACGTGGAAGCTCACAAGGCGCAACTCTTCCTCGGCCATCAGGCGCGATTCGAGGTCGTCCCCTTCGGGGACATCCTGGCGGTCCGGCGGCGGGGCCATCACCTGCTCGGCCTGCACCGGAGAAGCCAGCGCCCTGCCCTGGGAGGAGTTCTCCCAGCCCATGCCCACGTATTTTTCCAGGAATTCCCTCTCGAACCCGTTGAGGTCCTTGGGGCCTTCCTGGTCGGGCAGGGCCACGCTCTGGGCGAAGTAGTCTTCCAGTGTCTTCACGGCGTCACGATTTCCTTGGCCAGGGCCATGTATTCCCGCGCCCCTCGCGAATCCGGGGCGATGTCGTAGATCACGCCTCCCGAGGCGCTGGCCTCGCGGAACTGGGTGTCCATGTCGATGACGGTCTCGAACAGCTTCGGGCCGAGCTTGCCGCGCAGCAGGTGCAGCACCCTGCGGCAGGCGCCGGCGCGCCGGTCGAACATGGTGGCCAGGGCGCGCCAGGCCACAGGCCGGGGCAACACCTTGTTGAGCAGCCGGATGGAGTCGAAGATGAGCCTCAGCCCGTGCAGGGCCAGAAAATCCGTCTGGATCGGGATGATCAGAAGATTCGAGGCCACCATCGCGTTCACCAGCAACACTCCCATGTTCGGCGGGCAGTCCAGGATGACGAAATCGTAGTCACTGGCGGCCTCGCCCAAAAGTTTCTTCAACAAAAGCCCTTTGTTCTCGCGGCCTTTCAGGTCGATGTCCAACTCCGAGAGGCGCACGTTGCTGGCCACCATGTCCATGCGGCCTTCCGCTCCCCGGATGAGCGCCCTGCCCCACAGCCCCTCGTCGAAGCCCTCGGACAGGAGCAGGTCGTAGGCGGACACTGGCACGTTCTCCGGGAAGTGACCCAGATGGACCGAGGCGCACCCGTGGGGGTCGAGGTCCATGACGAGGGTTCTCCGGCCCATACGGGTCAGCGCGGCCCCCAGCGTGAGCGCGGTGGTGGTCTTGCCCACCCCGCCTTTCTGATTGGCCACCGCCAGTACGGAACAACCCACTTCGTCTCCGGTGCACGAGGCCGACATGCGCCGCCTCTCTCGAGTTATTGTCGGACAACCTCCGGATTACTTTATCCTTCCTTGAGATAGACGATCGCCCCCGGATAATGCTTGGGCTTGAACGCCCGCGAGATATTGTGCAACGACTCTGAATGTCCGATCAGCAGATAACCGCCTGGCAGCAGATTGTCGTAGAACGAACTGATGACGTTCTTTTTCATATCGTCATCAAAATAAATGATTACATTGCGGCAAAAGACGATCTGGGAGCGATCCACCCTTTTGAGCATGGTCTTGTCGCTCAGGTTGATCTGTCCGAACGTCACTAGGCGCTTCACTTCGGGCTTGATGGTGAATTTGCCGTCCTCGGCAATGAAGTACCGGGCCACGATCTCTTTGGGCGTGGTGCGCAGGGTGTAGTCGTTGTAGACGCCGCGCCTGGCCGAGGCCAGCACGCCCTCGGAGAGGTCGTTGGCCGTGATGCGTATGTCCCAACTGGCGATTTCCGACTTGAGCACCTCGTGCAGGATGATCGCCAGGGTGTAGGGTTCCTCTCCGGTGGAGCACCCGGCCGACCAGATGCGCAGCTTGCGCTGGCCCGACTTGCGCTGGCGGTCCAGCACCTCGGAGAGGACGTTGTTCTGGAACACGGCAAGCTGCGGCGGGTTGCGGTAGAAACTCGTTTCGTTGGTGGTCACCACTTCGAACAGGCGGTTGAGTTCCTGGCGCTTGCCCGGATCGTACTGCAAGAAATGGTAGTATTCCGCGAAGCTCTTGAGGTTGAGCTCCTTCAGGCGGTTGGCCAGCCTGTTCTCCAGGAGGTATTTCCTGTTGTCGGCGATGTAGATGCCGGACTGCTGGTAAATGTAATCCCTGAGCTGCACGAACTCCGAGTCCGCGATCTTGAGCTCCTTGCGCAGGGAGATGGTTTTGGAGAAAAGTGAGGACATTTAACGATCCTCTCCCTGCTCGTCCTGGATTTTCGAGATGGCGTTCTCGGCCGCTTCCGACAGTTCCTGATCCTGCGAGCCAACAACATCCAAGAGAGCCCGGAAGGCCGATTTTCCACCGATCTCGCCCAGGGTCTCGATGACCTTGAGCGCCAGGAGTTTGTTGGGGCTTTCCAACAGTTCCACCAGCCGGGGGACCGCCTCTTCGGCGCAGCGAATGCCCAGGGCTTCCATGGCCCGGATGCGCACCCAGTCGTCCGGGTCGTCCAGGGCCTGCACGAGGTACTCGTTGCCTTCCTTGAGCGAGCAGTTGCCGATCTGCTCCACCACGGCCAGACGCACCTCGCGCGATTCATCCATTAGCCGCGACACCAGGAGGTTCAGGCCGTCGGATTCCGGTCCGCAGAGCTGGGCCACGGCTTCCAGGGCCACCTTGCGGATGTCGGGCACCTCGTCTTCCAGGGCGGCGCGGAGTGCCTCGACGTTCTTCTCCAGATCGATGCGCCCGAGGGCGTAGACCGCCATGAGCCGATCCAGTGGATCGGAGGAACCGGCCATCACCAGGAAGCGTTCGTTCATTTCCTCGCTGCCCAGGGCCACGCAGGCCTCCAGGGCTGCTTCCTTCACGTCGTCGTAGGGGTGGCCCAGCAGGGAGAAGATGCGCTCTGCGGCATTGGCCACGCGCATCTTCTGGCCCAGGAAGGCGATGGCCCCCTTGAGCACCGTTCCGTCGGCGTGTCGGTCCAGAACGTCCAGGAAGAAATCCACGGCCTCGGCCCCGGCGACCTTGAGCAGGGCTCCGGCGATGGCGCGCTGCACGTCGCGGTCGCGCTTCCAGAATGTGTCCATGAAGAGTCTGGAAACCTGCTCGCCGCCGATGCGCGAGAGGGCCTCCACGGCCACGAGGGTTTCGGGGGGCGCCCCGGACGCCAGAGACTCTTCCAGCGCCCGGCTGAGCCCCATGGTGGTCAGGGAATCCACGCACAGTTCGATGCGTTCCTGAGCCCGATCCGGGTCCAGTGATCCCGCCAGCGCCAGCACGGCCCGGGCGGGCTTCTCGCCGCCCACGAAAGCCAGCCCGTGCACGGCGGCGTCCTGGATTTCCTCGTCCTCGTCCAGGAGGGCCGCCACCAGGTATTCCCGGAACTTTTCCCGTTCGTGCTCGGAGAGCAGCGTGAGCGACTTGCCGCCCAGGATGTTCACCACGGCCTTGCAGATCTTGTTGCGCAGGGCCGCAGGCGAGTCGTCCAGGCGTTTGATGAGCATGGTCACGGCCTTGATGTTGCCGATCTCGCCCAGGGCGTCCACGATCATGGAGGCCACAAGATCCGTGGACTTGCCCAGCGCGCCCACCAGGGCGCTCACGGAGGATTCGTCGCGGATCTTGGCCAGGGATTCGATGACGGCGAACTGCACCCATTCGTCGTCGGCAAGGGCCTTGTTCAGGCACTTGGCTGCTTCGGGCTTTCCCAGCACGCCCAGGCTCACGGCGGCCTGGTAGCGCACGTTGACCTCGGGGTCCTTGAGCAGGGCGTCGCACAGGGGGGACACGGCCTGCACGGTGTTGGTGGAGCCCATGATGTCCGAGGCGAAGATGCGCATGTCCGGGTCGTTGTCGTGCAGGAGCGCCACGAGGGTGGGGAAGTCCTGGTCGCCCACCTCGCGCATGACGTCCATGGCGATGTTGCGAGCGGGGGGATCGTCGGAGCGCAGGAGAGGGGCGATGGCCTGCACCACGGCGGGGCCGCCGATCAGGCGCAGGGCGCGGTCCGCGGCTTCCTGCACCCCGAGATTCTGGCTTTGCACCAGCGTGACGAGCAGCGGCACGGCCTCGAGGATCTTGCCGTCGCCCGCCGCGAACGCGGCTTCGCGCTCCAGTTCGACATCGCCGGATCGGAGCTGGCTCAACAGTTCGTCATGCTCGCCCATAGTGTCCCCGGCGCCGCGAAGGTGGCGGCGCGTTGGTCTATTTGTACAGGTTGCTCATGATGGCGTGCGCCATCTCGTCGATGTCCACGATCTCGTCGGCCAGGCCGGCGTCCACGATGGCCTTGGGCATGCCGTAGACCACGCAGGTGGAATCGGACTGGGCCAGGGCGCGCCCGCCCTTCTGTTTGAGGACTTTCACGCCCTCCAGGCCGTCGGACCCCATGCCCGTGAGGATCACGCCCAGGGCGCGCTTGCCCACGGCCTCGGCGGCCGAGGCCACCAGCACGTTGGCCGAGGGCTTGTACAGGGCTTCGGCGGGTTCGCCCGTGATCTCGATCTCCACGCGGCTCACCTTCTGGTGGAGTTTCAGGTGTTTTCCCCCCGGGGCGATGAACACCTGCCCCGGGGCGAGCCTGTCTCCGGTTTCGGCCTCCTTGACGCTCACCTGGCAGATGCCGTCCAGGCGTTTGGCGAAGGGGCCTGTGAAGGCCGCCGGCATGTGCTGGGCGATGATGATGGCCGCCGGGAAATCCTTGGGCAGGGCCGAGAGCACGTTCTGCACGGCAGGTGGGCCGCCCGTGGAGACGCCGATGGCCACCACGTCGCGCAACACCGAACCCGAGGGCCTCGTCACGTCCCTGCGGGGCTCTGCTGCCGATGCGGAAGGGGCAGGGGCGCAGGGGACGCCTCCGGCCGGGGGGCAGGGCCTGCGCAGGGACATGGGCGGACGCAGCTTGCGCCGCGCCACCTGCTTGACCTTGGCCTGCAGGTCCTCTTCGATCTTCACGATGTCCAGGGACACCTTGGAAAGCTGCTTGGGGATGAAGTCCACCGCGCCCAGTTCCATGGCCTTGAGCGTGGCCTCGGCGCCCTCCACCGTGAGGGAGCTGACCATGAGCACGGGCTTGGGCATTTCCATCATGATGTGGCGCAGGGCCGTGAGCCCGTCCATGCGCGGCATTTCGATGTCGAGGGTGATGACGTCGGGATTGTGCTTGCGGATGACCTCCAGGCCCTCCTGGCCGTCGCGGGCCGTAGCGACGACCCGGATCTCCGGGTCCTTTTCGAGCATGGAGGCCAGGGCCTTTCGCATGAAGGCCGAATCGTCGACCACGACAACGCTGATCACGATCACATCCTTTGCTTGTTGCGTGACGGCCGACTCGCGGCCGGAATGAGCGATCCCTGAGCAGGGTGACTACACGGCATGTCACGTCATTTGTACTAGATAGTGAGCCACGTTGACAACATGAAATCGTGCTTGCCAAACCTGCCGCTCTCGTTTAGATAGCCCTCCTCGCCGCAACGGGATGTAGCTCAGCTTGGCTAGAGCGCTGCGTTCGGGACGCAGAGGCCGGAGGTTCGAATCCTCTCATCCCGACCAAGAACCACGGGCACTTGGACGAATGTCCAAGTGCCCTTTTTCCTTTCGGCGCCCCTGCCTGGGTTCAGATCTTTCGGAACCAGACCATGGACAGCGCACCGGACTCCAGCCGTTCCGGCCTCCCGGCCAGGAACTCGTCCACGGCGCGCTGCACGCCCATGGACGAGGCGCAGCCGTAGTCGTCCACGATCACCACGCCCCCTGGCGACAGGAGATCGTAAAAGGTCTCCAGGGCCTGCATGGTTCCCGAGTACTGGTCCGGGTCCACGATAACCAGCGAGGTGCGGCATCCCTCCCGGGCCAGTTCCGGAAGCACGTCCGAAAAATAGCCCTTGATGAAGCGCACGCGTTCCTCCAGGTGGAGCACCCGGGCCATCTGCTGCGTGTAGTGGTAGGAGGACCCGTCCCGGAACATGCCCGCGTGGAACCGCGCGACTCCGGAATCGTCGGCGTCCTGCTCCACGGGTTCGGGCAGACCCTCGAACGAATCCACGCCGACGATGACGCGCCCGGAGGAGATGGCCTTGAGCATTCGCGCCACGAGGAAGGTGCCCCCGCCCTGAAACACCCCGAGTTCCACGATGTTTCCAGGCACGGACTCCGTGCGCAGAACCATGTCCAGCACGAAGCGCGCCTTGGCCGGCTCCCACAGGGTTTTGGGAGCGCAGGCGTCCACGAGGGGCGAGGCCGCCAGGAAGCGCAGCAGGGCGGCAGTGTAGGCGCTTTTGTCGTTGCGGCGGCTCGCCAGATACAGGCGGGAAAGCGCTTCGCGCTCCTCTTCGTCGATCATGACGAGCCCCCTGCGGGCTCTTGCGTCCGGACGGGATTCATCGAGGCTCCGGTTCTTCGGGAATGTCGCAGGCCACCACGCGGCAGGGGTCCTCGATCACCTGGATGAGTACGCAGTCCTCTCGGAAGGCGCAGTGGTACTGGCCGCAGGTGTCCCAGCAGCCGCATCCGTAGCAGGCGTCGAAGCCCTCCGCCCGCTGGATGGCGCGGACGGCCTCGGCCTTGTCCAGCCCTTCCACGTTGGCCCCGGCCGTCCAGGCCCGGG
>NZ_JBZVFJ010000070.1:0-19896 GCF_058402725.1 Fundidesulfovibrio sp.
CGTCCAGGGACTTGACCATGCGCGGCATCACGGCCGGGATGCGGTCCATGCCGTAGACGCGGGCCACCTCTTCCACGAGGTCCACCTCGCGTTCCAGGTCCAGGCGCGCTGGGGGCGGGGTGACGCTCCAGGCCTCGCCGGAGCGGGTTTCCACCTCGCAACCCAGGCCCTGCAGGGTCTTGCGGCAGAATTCGCCCGTGAGCTCGATGCCCAGAAGTTCCACAGCCTTGGCCGGGCGGAAGGGCAGCACGGGGGCCTTCCAGGGCCGGGGCTCGTGGCTGGCCACGCCGGGCAGCACGCGTCCGTCGGAGTGTGCGGCCATGAGCGCTGCGGCGCGGTTCATGGCGAAGAGCGAGGCGGGCTGGTCCACGCCGCGCTCGTAGCGGTAGGAAGACTCGCTGGAGAGGCCCAGGCGGCGGCCCGTCTTGCGGATGGTGGCGGGGTCGAACACGGCGCACTCCAGGAGCACGTCGGTGGAACGGGCGTTGATCTCGGAATTCTCGCCGCCCATGACGCCCGCCAAGGCCACGGCCTTGGCCTGGTCGCAGATGAGCAGGTCGCGCGCGGTGAGGGTGCGCTCCTGTCCGTCCAGGGTGGTGAAGCGCTGGCCGTCCACGGCGCGGCGGACTTCGATGACGTTCCCCGCAAGGAGCGAGCGGTCGAAGGCGTGCAGGGGCTGGCCCAGTTCCAGCATCACGTAGTTGGTCACGTCCACGATGTTGTTGAGCGGGCGCTGCCCCATGGCCGCCAGACGCCAACGCATCCAGGCCGGAGAAGGCTTGATCTCCACGCCCTGGAGGATGCGCGCGCGGTACACCGGGCAGCCCGAGGGGTCCTGGATGTCCACGCGCACCAGGGACGCGGCGTCGGGGCCGTGCTCTTCCAGGCGTATCCTGGGCATGGAGAGGGGCAGACCGAAGACCATGGCCGTCTCGCGGGCCAGGCCCAGGATGGAGAGGCAGTCGGCGCGGTTGGGGGTGATGCCGATCTCCAGCACCACGTCGTCCAGGCCGAAGGCCTCGGCCAGGGTCCTGCCCGGGGTGGGGTCGCCCTCGAGGGCGAGGATGCCCTCGGACTTCTCGGCCAGGCCCAGTTCGGACTCGGAGCAGATCATGCCGTGGGATTCCACGCCGCGCAGCTTGCTCTTCTTGATGACGAGCCCGCCGGGGAGCTTCGTGCCGATGGTCGCCACGGGCACGGACTGCCCGGCGGCCACGTTGGCCGCGCCGCAGACGATGCGCAGGGGCTCGCCCCGGCCCACGTCCACGGTGCACACGGAGAGCTTGTCGGCGTCGGGGTGCTGTTCGCGTGCGAGCACCCGGCCCACCACCACGTCGGCGCAGGCGGCGAAGGGGCGCGAGACGCCCTCCACTTCCAGGCCCAGCATGGTCAGGCGGTCGGCCAGGGTGTCCACGGAGCCCTCATAGGGCACGAATTCACGGAGCCAATTGAGCGAAAGGAGCATGGACAAAGCCTCCGGCGCGGTGGCGTCCCGATGGCGGGAAGCCCTTCGCCATTCAGGATTCGATGAGTTCTCTTGCGTACGCGATGGAACGCTTGCACGCTTCAAGCAGGTCCGGCGTGAGGAGCAAAATCTCGTTCATGAGCCGGACAATGTCTTCCAGTTCGTATTCGTGCGCTATCGTGTTGCGGAGTGCGCGGATTTTTTTGATGGATTCGACATCATCAAAGAGTTCCCGTTTGTCCGCCCTGTTGATCACGTCCAACGGGGTTCCGCTGTCGTAGAGGTCGTAGGCGTCCAGGGCACGGAAGACTTTTTGAAGCAGGATGTCCGAGGTGCGGGAAAAACGCCCGGCAAGGGCTTCAAAGGCGTCGTAGTCCTCGTCGGCCGGGGATTCACGATTCGCCTTGAGACAGATCTCGTACGATTTCCCGAGGCGTTCGGCGGACCGCTCCAGTTGCGCGACGCCCTTGGCGATCAGTTCCTTGGCAGACAGGGCGCTCATAACCTCACCGCCTTCTCCATGACCATCCGCACGAACGGGTCGCTCCGGTCCTTGGCCACCACGATGTCGATCTTCTGCTCGCCCAGCCGTTCCTGGAGTTCCCACCACACGTCGCCCTTCTCGGACCAGCCCATGGTCTGGGAGAAGACGAGCAGGTCGATGTCGCCGCCGCGCCTGGAGTCGTCCGCGCGCGAGCCGAAGAGCCACACCTGGGCCTCGGGGTCCCGGGCGGCCACGGCGGCGCGGATGATCTCCCGCTCTTCGGTGGTCAGGCGCATGGCCGCGCGGGCCTCTACGCGAACTGGCCCAGGAAGCGGACGTCGTTCTCGAAGAAGAGGCGCAGGTCGCCCACGCCGTACTTGAGCATGGTCACGCGCTCCACGCCCATGCCGAAGGCGAAGCCGGAGTGCACTTCGGGGTCGATGTCCACGGCCTTCAGGACGTTGGGATCGATCATGCCGCAGCCCAGGATCTCCACCCAGCCCGTGCCCTTGCACACGCGGCAGGTGTCGTCCCCTGCCCTGCCCGTGCCTTCGCAGAGCACGCAGGAGATGTCCACCTCGGCGCTGGGCTCGGTGAAGGGGAAGAAGCTCGGCCGGAAGCGCACGCGCGTCTCCGCCCCGAAGATGCGGTGCACGAAGAAGGTGAGTGTGCCGCGCAGGTCCGCCATGGTCACGCCCTTGTCCACGAGGAAGCCCTCGATCTGGTGGAACATGGGGGAGTGGGTGATGTCGGAGTCGCGCCGGTAGACCTTGCCCGGGGCGATGGCCGCCACGGGGGGCTTGCGCGAGAGCAGCGTGCGCACCTGCAGGGGCGAGGTGTGCGTGCGCAGGAGGATGTTGTCCCCGATGTAGAGGGTGTCCTGCATGTCCCGGGCGGGGTGCTCGGGCGGGAAGTTCAGGGCCTCGAAGTTGTAGAAGTCCGTCTCGATCTCGGGGCCGGTGACCACCTCGAAGCCCATGCCCGCGAAGGCGCGGCAGATCTCCTCGCTGACCAGGGTCAGCGGGTGCGGCCCGCCCAGGGCCGGGGCGCGGCCGGGCAGTGCCGGGTCGAAGGAGGCCAGCAGGGCCTCTTCCTCCTGGCGCTTGAGGGCCTCCAGGCGCAGGGTGTGCCAGGCGGTCAGTTCGTCCTTGAGCTGGTTGGCCGCCTGTCCGGCCTGGCGCTTCTCCTCGGGCGTGAGCGCGGGGAGCTTGGCCATCACCTGGGCCAGGCGTCCCTTGCGGCCCAGGTAGGCCACGCGCAGGTCTTCCAGGGCCTCGAACGAGGCCGCCTGGCCGAGGGTGTTTTTGGCTTCCCCGGCCAGGACGGTCAATTCCTCGATCAGGGCCTGGCCCTGGCTCACGCGGTCACCTTGGTCTTGGCCAGCGCGGCCAGTTCGGCGAAGCCGGCCTTCTCGCGCACGGCCATGTCGGCCAGAACCTTGCGGTCCAGCTCGATGCCGGCCAGGGTGAGGCCGTGCATGAAGTTGCCGTAGCTCAGGCCGTTCTCGCGGGCGGCGGCGTTGATGCGCATGATCCACAGCTTGCGGAACTCGCGCTTCTTCACCTTGCGGTCGCGGTAGGCGTAGGCCATGGCGCGTTCGACGTTCTCGCGGGCGGTCTCGTAGAGCACCGAACGGGCGCCGACGAATCCCTTGGCAAGCTTCAGATACTTCTTGTGCCGCTTGTGGGCGGCCTGTCCGCGTTTGACGCGCATGGTGTCCCTCCTTGGGAGCGAAGAGAAGAGGGAATATTGAGAGGAATCTTATTGGAAAAAAGATTCCCCTCAAACTCTCCTTCAAAAACTTTCAATGAGCTTCGCGAACTGTTGCGACAACTCGTCGAAGCATGGTTTCCTGGTCCGGACCGCATCTCGCGGCCCGTCCCCGTGAGGGGCATGGGAACCGTCGGCGGCTCCCATGCCCCTCACGGGGACACGCATCACATCCTTACTTCCCTGCGCGCGCCGGGGAAGCCCCCCGCCGGACCGGGACGGCGTCCCGGCCCTAGGCGTAGGGCAGCAGACGGCGCACGGCGCCTTCGTTGGCCGAATCCACGATGGCCGAAGGCGACAGGGCGCGTTTGCGCTTGGCGCTCTTCTTGGTCAGGATGTGGCGCTTGTTCTGGCGGCGGCGGCGGAACTTGCCGGTGCCGGTGGTGGTGAAGCGCTTGGCGGCGCTCTTGTTGGTCTTGATCTTGGGCATGTTGTCCTCCTGGGAAAATACCGCCCGCCAGGGCTTTACCCCGGCGGGTCCGCAGGGCCGTCCCCGCGCGAAACGTTCGAGCGCTACACTTTCTTCTTCACGGAAGGAGCAAGCATCATGTTCATGATGCGTCCCTCGAAGCGGGGCTCCTGCTCCACTTTGACCAGTTCGCCCAGGTCGACGACGATGCGTTCCAGGATTCTCGCGCCGCGGTCCTTGTGGACCACCTCGCGCCCCCGGAAGAACACCGCAACCTTGCAGCGGTCGCCTTCCTCGAGGAATTTCCGGATGTGCTTGAGCTTGGTCTGGTAGTCGTGCTCATCGGTCTTGGGCCGGACCTTGATTTCCTTGACCTGGATGACCGTCTGCTTCTTCCGGGCTTCCTGCTGTTTTTTCTGCTGCTGGTACTTGAATTTCCCATAGTCCATGATCCGGCACACCGGCGGATCGGCGGCGGCGGCCACCTCCACGAGGTCCAGGCCTTTTTCCTGGGCCAGGCGAAGGGCTTCGCTGGTGGGGATGATCCCCAGCTGCGAGCCATCGTCGGCGATCACACGCACTTCGCGCACGCGAATCTGGTGATTGCAGCGGGCGGTGTCACTGGCAGAAGTTATAGCGCATACCTCCTCGTTTGAACGGGGCTTCGCAGTCTTCCAGGATGGCCCGGATGACCGCGTCGACCCCCTTGAGTCCAAGGTTCTCGCCGGAGCGCAGGCGCACGTTCACGCCGCTCTCGGCCAGTTCCTGATCCCCGATGACGAGCATGTAGGGGATCTTCTCCAATTGCGCCTCGCGCACCTTGTAGCCGAGCTTCTCGTTGCGCAGGTCCGCCTCGGCCCGGATGCCCGCCTCGCGCAGCCGCGCGAGCACGGCATTCGCGTGGGCGTCGTGGGCGTCGGTGACCGTAAGGATGCGCGCCTGCACCGGCGAGAGCCAACAGGGAAAGGCCCCGGCCGTGTGCTCGATGAGCACGCCCAGGAACCTCTCCACCGCGCCCAGCACCACCCTGTGCAGCATCACCGGCCTGTGACGCTCGCCGTCGGCCCCCGTGTAGAAGAGCTCGAAGCGTTCGGGCAGGGTGAAGTCGCACTGGATGGTGGCGCACTGCCAACGGCGGTCTAAGGCATCCTTGAGTTTGATGTCAATCTTGGGGCCGTAGAAAGCGCCGTCGCCCTCGTTGATGGTGAAGGGCAGGCCGATGGACTCCATGGCCTGGCGAAGCGACGTGGTGGCCAGCTCCCAGGCCTCGTCGGACCCGATGGATTTCTCTGGGCGCGTGGAGAGCTGGGCCTCGAACTCGAAGCCGAAGAGGTCCACCACGTCCTTGACGAAGTTGATCACCCCGATGATCTCCTCCTGGAGCTGGTCGGGGCGGCAGATGATGTGGGCGTCGTCCTGGGTGAACTGGCGCACGCGCAACAGGCCGTGCAGCACGCCGGATTTCTCGTGGCGGTGCACCACGCCCAGCTCGAAGTAGCGCTGGGGCAGGTCGCGGTAGGAGCGCAGACGCGACTTGTAGATGAGCATGTGCGACAGGCAGTTCATGGGCTTCACGCCGTAGGCCTGCTCGTCGATCTCGGTGAAGTACATGTTCTCGCGGTAGTTGTCGTAGTGCCCGGAGCGCTCCCAGAGGTCGCGCTTCAGAAGCTGCGGGCCCTGCACGATGGAATAGCCGCGCTTGAGGTGCTCCTTGCGCTCGAAATCCTCCAGGATGGTGCGCACGAGCGCGCCCTTGGGATGCCAGATGATCATCCCGGCCCCGGCCTCCTCGGAGACGCTGAAGAGGTCCAGCTGGGTTCCCAGGCGGCGGTGGTCGCGCTTCTTGGCCTCCTCGATGCGGTAGAGGTAGGCCTTCAACTCCTTGGGGTCCGCGAAGGCCGCGCCGTAGATGCGCGAGAGCATGGGGCGCTTCTCGTCGCCGCGCCAGTAGGCCCCGGCCACGTGGGTGAGCTTGAAGGCCTTCAGAAACCCTGTGGAGGGCACGTGGGGACCGCGGCAGAGGTCGGTGAAGGCCCCCTGCGTGTAGAGCGAGACGGTCTCGGCCGGGATGTCGGCCAGCACTTCGAGCTTGTAGTCCTCGCCCATGCCCTTGAAAAGCGCCTCGGCCTCGGGCTTGGAGACCACGCGGCAGGCGAAGGGGTGGTTGGCGGCGGCGATCTTCTCCATCTCGGCCTGGATGGCCTCCAGGTCTTCGCTGGTGAAGGGGCGCTCGAAGGCGAAATCGTAGTAGAAGCCGTTCTCGATGGCCGGGCCGATGGTCACCTGGGCCTTGGGGAAGAGCTTCTTCACGGCCTCGGCCATGATGTGGGCGGCGCTGTGGCGCACGACCTCCACCCCTTCGGGGGAGTCGGCGGCCACGGGGGCCAGCTCGGCCACGTCGGGAGTGAGCGCGGTGGAGAGATCGACCACCGCTTCGCCCAGGCGGGCGGCCACGGTGTTCTTGAAGGCCTTACCCGAGAGGGCCTTGGAAAGGACCTCACCGGCCGACTGGCCGGGCGCTGCCTCGACGATCTGTTCTCCGACGCGGACGTTCACGCTCGCTCTCCCGCTTGCCCCGTGCCGGGGCGGCTATACCAGACCCCCAAAAAGCCAAAAAAAGGGAGGCACCGCCTCCCCTGGATGCCAAAAAAGGGGAGGCGGTGCCTCCCCTGGGGTCACGTGGTAGGACCGAGGAGATTTGAACTCCTGACCCCTTGCGTGTCAAGCAAGTGCTCTCCCCCTGAGCTACGGTCCTACGCTGTCGAAAGGAAGAGGATGTGTACGGTGCGATCGAGGGCGTGTCAAGCACGGAGTGCGCTCCGCGCGCATCTTCCCCCATTTTCCTCAGGCCCCGCATCATGCCGCGTGGCCTGCCCCCTGCCGCTCCAAAGGCAGGCTCAGGGTGAAGGCGCAGCCCTTGCCCTTCTCCGTTTCCAGGCGAATGGAGCCGCCGTGGTCGTGGGCGATGCGCTCGCACACGGCCAGGCCCAGGCCCGTGCCGCGCTCCTTGGTGGTGTAGAAGGGGTTGAAGGCCTTGTCGGCCTCCTCGGGGGTCATGCCCGGTCCGTCGTCCTTCACCTCCACCTCGGCGAAGCCGTCCCTGGCCCTGCTGGCCACCACCACCGCGCCGCCCTGGGGCATGGCCTCGGCGGCGTTCTTCACCAGGTTGAGCACCACCTGGCGCACCTGTGCGGGGTCGTGCACGGCCGGGGGCAGGGACTTGTCCAGGTTGGCGCGCAGGGTCACGCCCCGGGAGGCCAGCTCCTGCTCCAGGAGGGTCACGGTGTCCCAGACGGTGGCGTTGAGGTCGCGCGGGGCGAGCTTGGGCGCGGCGGGCCGGGTGAAGTCGCGCACCTCCTCCAGCATGTTCTCCAGGCGTTTGGCCTCCTCCTCGATGAGCCGGAGCTTTTCGGCCTCGCGCCCGTCTTCGGGCAGGGAGCGGCGCACCTGCCGCGCGAAGCCGCCCATGAGCATGAGGGGGTTGCGGATCTCGTGGGAGATGTGGGCGGCGGCCTCGCCCACGGCGGCGAAGCGTTCGGAGCGGATGAGGCGCTCCTGGGTCTCCAGGAGTTCCCGGAGGTTCTGGCGGATGCGGTCGCGGGCCTCGCGCAGCTCGGCGGTGCGCGCCTCCACTTCCGTCTTGAGGTTGGCCGACCAGCGGAAGGCGAAGTACATGGTCACGGCCAGGCCGGTGAAGACCACCACCTGGAACACCGCCACCATGAACATCTCGCGCAGGGCCACCTTGCCGATGATGCCCTCCACCTCGTCCACGGGCGCGGCCAGGGCCACGCCCCAGACCACCGGCTCGGGCTGGTCCGGGGCGATGCGGGCCGGGGCGTAGGCGATGAGCTTGCGCATCTCGCCCTGGGAGCCCCGGTGCCAGCCCGAGACGTACCAGTCCACGCCCTCCTCGCCCTTCATGATCTTCTCGCGCATGATCTGGTCGATGCGGGAGAAGTCGATGCCCGGGTCGCGGCGCTTGCGCACTTCGAAGGCGTTCCGGGCGATGAAGTCCACCTCGTAGTGGTCGAGGAAGTAGCCGCGCTGGTCGATCACCCAGGCGTAGCCTGTCTGACCGGAGCGCACGTCGTGGGCGTAGCGCCTTGCCACGGCCACGGCGTCCACCACGAAGAAGAGCACGCCCGGGGCTTCGGCGTGCGCGCTCACCGGGATTTCGTGGGGCCAGTAGCGCGTGGCCATGCGCAGGATGGTCTTTCCGGCGAAGGGCCCTTGGGGCGGGGTCTCCACGCGGCCCGCCAGGAGCTTGCCGGTCTCGCTGCCCCTGGCCCAGTCCAGGAAGGGGCCGTAGTCCAGCACCAGGGGGCCGGACATGAGGCCCTTGTCGTTGAAGAAGGAGACGGCCCCTCCCTCCGCCGGGACGTAGCCGATGGCCAGCACCTCGCTCTGGCGCAGGATCTCCTGGAAGGGCGGCAGGGCCTTCTCCGGCGCGCCCATGAGCGCCGGGTACTTGTGCAGGATGCCGGAGAGTTCCTGAAGGCTCGCGCCCAGGAAGCTGAAGTGCTGCTCCAGATCCTGGGCCAGCTTCTGGGCCAGGATGAGCTGCTGGCGGTTGAACTGCTCGGTGGCCACGGCCTTGAGTTCGCCCTGGGCTCGCAGGCCCAGCTGCCACATCACCAGCCCCAGCAGCAGCAGGGCCGAGGAGGTGATGATGACGAACTTGCGGGTCATGGCGGCGTTCCGTTCGAGGGTTTCGCGTTCTTGTTACGCAAGAAACGTCGCGCGCGCAATCGTTCGGAATCATTTGCTGAGGCTCTCGGCGGCCTTGCCGCGCGCCCGGGGCTGGGCTAGAGAGCCGGACCAGGGAGGACCGCCATGTCCAAGACCGACGCCTACGCCGCCCTGGGCGGCATCGCCTTCTACATCCTTCTTTTCACCTGGCTGTGAGGCGCTCCATGACCATTCCCCGCATCCTGCCGGCCGCCGCGCTGCTGGCGGCCCTGGCCTGCGCCTCCTGCGGCGGGCGCACCGTCTACCAGGCCCCCGGAGCCGACACGGCCCGCGAGGAGCGCGATTATTCCGAGTGCGACTGGGAGGCCTCCCGCGCGGCTGCCGGGCTCCAGGATTCGGGCATGCACGACAAGCGCCTGGAGGATCTGCGCGACAAGTGCATGCGCGCCCGGGGCTATTCGCCCAAGTAGGGACGCGTCCGGATCAGATGAGGCTGTTGCCGCGCAGCCAGGCGTAGCCCGCGTGGGTGACCACGAAGCCCTTGGTCTTTTCGCCGCCGGGGTGGCGGATCTTGACCTTGGCCACGAGCCCGGCCTGGAAGGCGTCCACCAGGGCGCGGCGGGAGTGGTGCTTGAGGAGCGTGTCGCGCGGCGTGGCCTCGTCGGTGGAGGAGAGGCCGTTGCGCAGGTAGAGGTCTCGCACGAGCAGCCCCGCGTCGGGCAGCTTGGCCTCGGGCGCTTCCTGGCCGGTGAAGAGCCTCCAGACGGCCAGCCCGTCGCGCGTGAAGCGCACGCCCTTGATCTTGCCGCTGAAGAACCGGAGCTTGGCCCGTTCGAGGATTTCCTCTTCCAGGAGCCTTTCAAGGTGCTTCTGGCTGTAGGAGACGAGGTGCTCCTCCGGGGTGATCCCCAGGTATTTCACCACCCCGTCGAACGCCTCGACCACGCGCAGGATGGCCTGCTCCGACTCGTTGAACGCGCGCATGCCGCACCTCCTGAAAAGAACCGGACCACCGGTCCGCAGACATCCTAGGACGCCCGGGTGACGATCGCGTGGCGGCCGGGGGAAGCGGAGGGAGCGGCGGAAGGACCTTGCCGGGGCCTTCCGCCGGGCGTGCAGCGAGAGGACTAGTGTTGCGTCCTCAAAATCCGTCCATACGGACTCTTGAGGCAATCATACAAAACCATTGATTTTAATTTTGAAAAACATTTCATGTTTTTCAAAATCACGACACTAGGCGTCCTTCCTGGCGAAGTTCGTCTGGTCCGTGCGGCACAAGGGGCAGACCCAGTCGGGCGGGAGCTTGTCGCCGGGCGTTCCCGGGGGGATGTCCCCCTTGGGGTCGCCGCGTTTGGGGTCGTAGGTGTAGCCGCAGAGCAGGCAGACGTAGCGGGCGTTGTCCATGGTTTTCCTCCTTGCCGCTCTGGAGTATAGACCGGGGATGCGCTTCGCTTCAAGCTGGTCCCTCACGCGGCTTCTGCCCTTCGTCGCCCCCTACCGGGGCCAGTTCCTTTTCGGCCTGGCCTCCAACGCCGCCGCCCGCGCCTTCGACCTGGCCCCCATGGTCCTGGTGGGGCGCACCGTGGACGCCGTCACCGCCGCCCTCTCCGGGCCGCTCTCCGGCCCCGACGCCCTGGCCGTGCGCGACCGCCTGCTGCTCTACGGCGCGCTGGTGCTGGGGGCCTTCGTCTGCCTGGCCCTGTGCCAGTCCCTGAGCGACTTCCTCCTGGACCGCATCGCCCAGCACGTGCGCCACGACCTCCGCAACGCACTCTACCGCCACCTCCAGCGCCAGGACATGCACTTCTTCGAGGAGCGCCAGAGCGGCGACCTGATCAACGTGGTCTCCTCCGACGTGGACACCCTGGAGAACTTCCTGGCCGACGCCTCCACCTCGGCCATCCGGCTGGTGATCACCTTCGCGGGCAGCTTCGCCGTGCTCTTCTGGATCGACTGGCGTCTGGCCCTCCTGCTCATGGCCCCCATGCCCTTCGCCTTCGCCGCCGTGCGCACCTTCTCCACGCGCATCCGACCCCGCTACCGCGACGCCCGCAAGGCCGTGGGCGAGGTGGCGGCCCTCATCGGCAACAACCTGCGCGGCATGGGCGTGATCCAGGCCTTCACCGCCGAGGAGGACCAGGCCGCGCGCGTGGAGTCGGCCTCGGCCCGCTACCGCGACGAGGCGGTGGGGGCGGCCCTGGCCCGCGCCCGGTTCATCCCGGTGCTCTACGCCGTGGCCGGGGCGGGGTTCGCGCTGATCATCGCGGGCGGCGGCTGGCTCACGCTCACGGGGGACGGCCCCTCGGCCGGCGACTACACCACCTTCGTGCTCCTGGCCACGCGCATGGTGCTGCCGCTCTTCGTGTTCGGGATGCTGCTCAACCAGTTTCAGCGCACCGAGGCCTCGGCCGCGCGCATCCTCTCCGTGCTGGATCTCGAACCAGCCATCGCGGACCGCCCCGGGGCCAGGACCCTGGACCACGCCCCGCATCAACTGCGTTTCGAGAACGTGCGCTTCGCCTACCCCGGGCGCGAGCCCGTGCTGCACGGGCTGGACTTCACCCTGGAGCGCGGCCGGGTGCTGGGGGTGGTGGGCCCCACGGGGGCGGGCAAGTCCACGCTGGTGAAGCTGGCGCTGCGCCACCTGGACCCGCAGTCCGGCCGCCTCCTGGTGGACGGGGAGGACATGGCGGGCTTCACCCTGGAGAGCCTGCGCGGGCGCATGGGCTACGTGTCGCAGGAGGCGTTCCTCTTCGCGGGCACGGCGGCGGAGAACATCCGGCTGGGCTCGCAGGAGGCCACGCAGGAGGCCCTGGAGCGCGCGGCCTCCATCGCCGGGGCGCTCGATTTCATCCGGGAGCTGCCCCAGGGGTTCGACACGCCCATCGGCGAGGGCGGGGTGAAGCTCTCGGGCGGCCAGCGCCAGCGCATCTCGCTGGCGCGGGCGGTGCTGCGCGAGCCCGACATCCTCATCCTGGACGAGGCCACCTCGGCCGTGGACACGCGCACCGAGGGGCTCATCCAGGAGAACCTGCACGCCTTCCGGGGCAGCCGCATGACCCTTGCGGTGGCGCACCGGCTCTCCACGGTGCGCCTGGCCGACGAGATCATCGTGGTGGTGGACGGGCTCATCGTGGAGCGCGGCCGCCACGAGGAGCTCCTGGAGCGCCGGGGCGTCTACGCCGGGCTGTGGGCCGTGCAGAGCGGGGAGGGCGCAGGCTGACCCGTTGACCCGAACGGCTCCGGCTGACACAATACGCCCAGCTGGTAGTTATTTCGGGGAGGCGGCACATGCCGGACGCGCAGTCCATCCAGTGCAGCGGCAACGGCTGCTACATCGTGCAGATCCAGGGCGACGGGAACACCGTCGGCAGTGGGGTTCCCTATCTCCAGTTGCTCAAGGCGAGCGCGCCGTTGCCAGAAACCGACGACCTGCTTTCGCGCTTCGACCCCTGGCGAACCAGCGTCCCCCTGACGGGGCGCGGAGACGCGCTGGCTTCCCTGCACTCCTGGCTGGACCGCAAGGACAAGCCCATCTCCATACGGGTGCTCACGGGCCGGGGCGGCACGGGCAAGACGCGCCTGGCCCTGAAGCTGTGCCGCGAACTGGAGGACAAGGACTGGCAGGCCGGGTTCGTGTCCACCGAGGAGGCCGACCGCTTCTTCGGCCAGCAAAACCTGGGCGTATGGGGTTGGCAACAGCCGGTCCTCGCGGTGTTCGACTACGCCATGGCCCGCTCGGAGCAACTGGGCAAGTGGCTCAAGGAGCTGTGCCGCAACCCGGGGTATCCCGGCCGCCCCCTGCGCATCCTGCTTTTGGAGCGCGAGGCCACCTGGGAACAGGGCTGGCTGGCTCGGCTGGTGCCGGAAGGCGACGCGAAGACCCGCGTGCAGCCCTTGTTCGACCTCCCGGACCCCGTGCAGCCGTTGCACCCGCTGCACCAGGACGCCGACCGGCGGGCGGTGCTCACCCATGGCCTGGAACTGTTCCGCTGCAACGAGGAACTGCCCGCACCCGGCGCGGATCCGGAGTTCGACCAACAGCTGGCCGACTGGAAGTGGGCGGGCGATCCGCTCTACCTGCTCCTGGCCGCCTGCGTGGCGGCGGAGAAGGGGCTTCGGGCGGCGCTTTCCCTGAACCGGGAGGACGCGGCCCTGCACGTGGCCGGGCGGGAACTGGAACGCATCGGCAAGCTGGCCGGTGACGACGGGGACGCACGAGCCGTGCTGCGGCACACGGCGGCCCTGGCCACGCTGCGCCAGGGGCTGGAGCGCGACGGGCTGAGGGATGTCCTGAGGGAGGAGGCGCTGGCCCTGGGCCGCAGCCCCCGCATGAGCGCGGCCCGGATGACGGAATTGCTCCAAGAGGCACTGCCCCGCCCCGGCGGCGGCGTGAAGGCCATCGAGCCGGACCTGATCGGCGAGGCCGTGACGCTGAAAGGAATGGGCGCTGGCGACCCGGACGACGCCCGTAAGGCCGTGGTCCGCGCTTGCGGAAAGGCTCTCCAGCCGGTGGTGCAAAGCCTCGTCAAGCTGGCCCAGGACTTCGGCGAGACCAGAGGGGAACCGCTGGCGTGGCTGGATGCCGTGAGCGCGAAGGATGGCCTCACGACGGATGAACTGGAACAGATCGTCTATGCCATGCCGGAATCGAGCGTGCGGCTGGCGGCGTTCGCGACGGAGCAGACCGGAAGGCTGCTGGAGAGGTTGCGGGAGCAGACTCAAGATCATTCGGGCGATGACGACTCCCTAGCCCGACTGGCTGCTACTCTAGGCAACCTGAGCGTCAGATTCGTCAATCTTGGGCAGCACAAGGAAGCGCTCGCACCCATGCAAGAGGCCGTAGACCTCTTCCGCGAACTGGCCCAACGCAACCCCGACGCATATCACCCAGCTATGGCTACCTCACTCATCAATCTGAGCAACAACTTTACCTACCTTGGACGACATGAAGAGGCGCTTGCACTCGCGCAAGAAGCGGTGGACATCCACTGCGAACTGGACCGACGAAACCCAAACCCATATCGCCGCGATTTGGCCGAGTCCTTCAACAACTTAGGCATCAGGCTCTGTTCTCTCGGACGGCACGTGGATGCGCTCTCAGCTACGAAACAGGCCGTGGACATCCACCGCGAACTGGCCCGAGGAAACCCCGACGTCTATCTGCACTATTTGGCTCACGCCATCTGCAATCTTGGCAGCATCCTCAGCTCTCTCGGGCGACGCGAGGATGCGCTCGCTCCTGCGCTTGAGGCTGTTGACATACTGCGCGCGTTGGCCGAACGCACCCCCGACGCCTATCGGCCCTATTTGGCCCTCTCTCTCAACAACCAGGGCATCAAGCTCTGCGATCTCGGGCGGCACGAGGACGCGCTCCCATCTGCGCATGAAGCTGTGGACATCTATCGCGAACTGGCCCAACGAAGCCCAGGCGCATATCGGCCCGAATTGGCCCAGTCCTTAAACAACCTGAGCATAACGCTCAGCTCTCTCGGGCGGTACGAGGAGGCGCTCACACCCGCGCTAGAGGCTATAGACATCCAGCGCGAACTGGCCCAACGAAACCCCGAAGCATACCTGCCCAATCTGCCCATCTTCCTCAACAACCTGAGCAACAGGCTCAGCTCTCTCGCGCGGCACGAGAACGCGCTCACACCCGCGCTAGAGGCCGTGGAAATCCAACGCGAACTGGCCCAACCCACCTTCGACACCTCTCGGTCCGCCTTGGCTTACTCGCTCAACATCCTGGGCGTCAGGCTCGGCGATCTCGGGCGGCACGAGGAAGCGCTCGCACCCGCGCTAGAGGCCGTGGTCATCCGGCGTGAACTGGCCCAACGAAACCCCGAAGCCTATAGACCCGTCCTAGCCATGTCCCTCAGCAATCTGGGTGCCAGGCTCGGCGCGCTCGGGCGGCACGAGGAAGCGCTCACACCAGCGCTAGAGGCTGTGGACATCCAGCGCGAGCTGGCCCGACACATCCCCGATGCCTATAATTACGATTTGGCAGCGTACCTCCACAACTTGGGCAACAGACTCAGCGACCTCGGGCGGCACGAGGAGGCGCTTGCACCTGCACAAGAGGCTGCGGACATCTACCGCGAACTGGCCCAGCGTAACCCCGGAGTCTGTCGGCCCGCTCTGGCCAAGGCCCTCTACATCTTGGGCAACCACCTCGACGCTCTCGGACGGAACAAGGATGCGTTTGCACCCACGCAAGAAGCCGTGGACATCTACTGTGATTTGGCCCAACGCACCCCCGATGTCTATCGGCCCTATTGGGCCGGGGCTCTCGACACCCTGAGCAACATGCTCGACGATCTCGGACGACACGAAGACGCGCTCCCACCAGCGCGAGAGGCCTTGGACATCTACCGCGAATTGACCCAACGAAACCCCGACGCCTATTGGCCCCATTGGGCCGGATCACTCAACAACCTGGGCAGCAGGCTCGGCGATCTCGGACGGCACGAGGAGGCGCTTGCACCTGCACAAGAGGCCGTGGACACCTACCACCAACTGGCAGCCCATCTCCCCCAAAAATTCAATTCTCAACTGACCATATCCCTGCGCAACCTCGCCCGCACCCTCCACGCCCTCGGCCGCGAGGATGAAGCCCAGGCCGCCCTCGACGAGGCTGGCCGACTCACGGGCGAGAACGGCGGACAGCCCTCCGCTCAACCCGAATAAGCAACCCACGGAGCCCCCATGGACTTCTCCTCCCTCATCGACGCCGCGACGGACTTCCTCCTCCCCTCCCTCCAGAAAGGGGCCGACGCCCTGGCGAGCAAGGCCCCCGAGGCCGTTTCCGCGCTCTGGGGCCTCATCAAGGGCCGCTTCACCTCACCGGCTCAGCAGGAGGCCTTGGCCGATCTGGAAGCCGCGCCCTCCTCCGACCTGGCCCGCAAGGACTTCAAGGTGCAGCTGGAAAAAGCACTCACCAAGGACCCCGCCCTGGCCGGGGAGGTCGAACGGCTCCTCCAGGCCGGGGGCGTCGCCGTTTGGGGCAACACCGTCCACGGCAACCTCATCACCGGCGGCACCTTCCACGGCGACGTGGCCGGGCGCGACATCGTCAGAAACAACGTCCAGAACGCCCAAGCCTCGGGCGGCATGATCATCCAGGTGCAAGGCAGCGGCAACAAGATCAGCCGCTAGCCGGGGAGCGACACGCCGTGGCCCTTTCCGCCCTCGTTGAAGGCCTCGCGGAGCTCGTCAAGGAGTTCCTCTGGAGGTTCGTGACGCGCTCGCCGATCCTCGTGGAACGGCTCATCGAGGAATGCCGCGACACCGAGGCCATCAACCGCCTCCTGGAGCGCTACGAGTCCGCGCCCCACGACCCGGTGTACCGCCTGGCCGTGGCCCGGCTCCTGGACGAGAAACGCCGCTACGACCCGGACCGGGCGCGCGAGATCGAGGAGCACTTGCGGGCCAGGGGGCTGGACGAACCCCACGGCCCGGCCTGAACCACGCCCTAGTACTTCCCGTGCCGGTAGCGGTCCACGGCGCGGCCGAGGGTGGCGTGCATCAGCGCCGAGAAGGCCAGCGTGGCGGCCAGCGACAGCGGGACCACGTGGCGGAATCCGGCCGTGAGGGCCACCAGGTAGAACACCATCTGGTGGCACAGGTAGATGGGGTAGGAAAGCTCGCCCACCAGGCGGTCCGCCCGGCTGGAGCGCGTGATGGCGAACAGCGCGGGCACGCCCAGGAACGCGCAGAGGTGCACGCCCAGGGGGAAGATCCAGTGGGCCGAGTCCTTGTGGTAGAACAGCAGCGCCAGCAGGAACGCCGCCGCGAAGCCCCAGCGCAGGCCCCGGTCCAGGTCCCGGGCGTACACCCCCGCGTACACACGGTGCGCCAGCACCCCCATCGCGAAGAGCCCCAGGTCCAACACGGGGTTGCGCAGATACCACGAATCGTTCACCAGCCCCACGTTCTCCAGCCAGAGCTTCCCCGCCAGGCAGGCCAGCACGGCCGGGACCAGCCAGCGGGCGCGCACGCCCACAAGCCAGGGGGCCAGCAGGTAGAACCCCAGCTCCATCTCGATGGACCAGGCGTGCGGGACGAACAGCACGATCCAGGAGGGCGGCAGGGCGGGGCTGAAGGCCCCGAACAGGCTCGAAGGCTCCGCGATGGAGAAGAAGAACAGCAGGTTGCCGCCGAAGAGGAACAGGTTGGAGAACACGGCCCAGGCCTGCGAGAAAAGGTCCAGCCCCGAGACGGCGTGGAACCACTCCGGCAGGTGCGCCCAGCGCCCGCTCCAGACCCGGAAGAGCCCCAGGGCCGCGAAGTAGCAGGCCAGCGTGGCCCAGTAGACCGGGAAGAGCCGGAAGAAGCGGCTCTTGTAGAAGGCCGCCGCGCGCCCGGGGCCTTCGTAGCGCCGCGTGAGGATGAGCCCCATGTAGAAGCCCGAGATGATGAAGAACACCTCCACGGCCATGTCCGCGCCCAGCCCCAGGAAGCGGGGCAGCGGGAGGCGCAGGGCCCCCAGGTAGTGGTCGGCGCAGACGATCAGGGCCAGCAGCAGGCGCAGGAATCCCATGGCGTTCGGGGGCGCGGCCGCCCTGTCGCGCCCGGAGGCGGCGACGGGGTCAGTCCACGATGAAGAGCTTCGCCCCCACCTCCGTCCAGGAGCGGTGCGGCTCCGCGCCGTCGGCCACCTGGTAGCTCACGCCGGGGGTCAGGGTGAAGGTCCGCCCGTCCTCGAGCTCGGTCTCCAGGCGTCCCTCCAGGCAGAGCAGGATGTGCCCCTTGGAGCACCAGTGGTCCGCCCGGTAGCCGGGGGAATACTCCACCAGGCGCACGCGCAGGGGGTTCTCCGCCGGGCCGAAGCTGCGGGTGCGCCACAGGGCGTGGCCCGTCTCGCCCTCGTGGCGGGTGGGCTCCACGCCCGCCCAGTCCGTCACCCCGAAGGGGATCGAGTCCATCTTCACGGCGCGCCTCCGGCTACTGCGGCAGCTTGCGGTACTTGCAGGTCTTCACCGGGCAGGCCAGATGCTCGCCGTAGCGCTTGGACTGCTTCTTCACCAGGATGGGCGAGTCGCACTCGGGGCACTTCTCGTCCACGGGCCAGTCCCACACGGCGTAGTCGCACTTGGGGTAGTTGGAGCAGGAATAGAAGAGCTTGCCGTAGCGGGAGCTCTTCTCCACCAGCTCGCCGTCGCAGCCCTCGCGCGGGCACTTGACCCCCGTGGTGAAGGGCTTGGAATACTTGCACTTGGGATAGCCCGAGCACGAATAGAAGCGCGACCCCGAACGCGTACGCTTGAGGAGCACGTCCTTGGAGCACTCGGGGCACGTGCCCACCACCTCGGGCGGGGCCTGCTCCGGCGTGGCGGCGAAGGCGTAGGTGCCGTCCTCGTTGCGCGTGAAGTTGGAGGTGGACTTGCACTCCGGGTAGCCCGAACAGGCCAGGAACGGCCCGCGCTTGCCGAATTTCACGATCATGGGCTTGCCGCACACGGGGCAGACCAGGCCCGAGTCGGCCCCCACCTCGCGCTCGGTGAGACGGTACGTGCCGTCGGCCTCGCGCACGAAGTTGGAGGTGAACTTGCACTCCGGGTAGCCCGAGCAGGCCACGAAGGGGCCGGACTTGCCGAACTTGGCCTTGAGGGGCTTGCCGCACTCGGGGCAGACGAGGCCGGTCTCCTCGTTGCCCATCTCCTTGGAGGCTTTTTCCAGGGCGGCGTAGAAGTCGCCGGTGAAGTCGCCCAGCAGCTCGCGCCAGTCCTTCTTGCCCTCGGCCACCTGGTCCAGGGCCGTCTCCATCCCGGCGGTGAAGCCCACGTCCATGATGGTCTGGAAGTGCTCGGAGAGGCGGTCCGACACGGTGACGCCCAGCTCCGTGGGCGCGAAGCGCTTCTCCTCCAGCCGGGCGTAGTCGCGGTCCAGGAGCGTGGAGATGATGGCCGCATATGTGGAGGGACGCCCGATGCCCTGCTCCTCCAGCTCCTTCACCAGCGAGGCCTCCGTGTAGCGCGGCGGCGGCTGGGTGAACTTCTGCTCCTTCTTGATCTCCAGGAGCTTGAGCGCCTGCCCGGCCTTGAGCGGCGGCAGGAGCTTCGCGCCCGCGGAGTCGGCCGCGTCGGCCTCCTCCTCGGCGGCGTCCTGGCCGTGCACCTTGAGGAATCCCGCGAAGATCAGGCGTTCGCCCTTGGCCTTGAACTCGGCGCGCCCGGCCGTGACGCTGACCTGGGTGTCCCAGAAGCGGGCGGCGGCCATCTGGGAGGCCACGAAGCGCTCCCAGATGATCTTGTAGACCATGAACTGGTCGCGCGGGAGCAGCCCCGCCACGTCCTTGGGCGTGATGTTCACGTCCACGGGGCGGATGGCTTCGTGGGCGTCCTGGGCTCCGGCCTTGGTTTTGAAGACGCGGGCCTTCTCGGGGTAGTATTCCTGGCCCAGCTGCTCCACGATGTAGGTCTTGGCGGCCTCGCGCGCCTCGGCGGCCACGCGGGTGGAGTCGGTACGCATGTAGGTGATGAGGGCGGTGGTGCCGCGTTCGCCCAGGTCCACGCCTTCGTAGAGCTTCTGGGCCGCGCCCATGGTCTTCTTGGCGGGGTAGCCCAGGCGCTGGTTGGCGGCCTGCTGGAGCGTGGAGGTGATGAAGGGCGGCGGGGGCGACTTCTGGCGCTCCTTCTCGGCCACGTCCTTCACCACGAAGGCCTGGGCCTTGAGTTCGGCGTCCAGGGCGTGGGCGGTGTCGGCATCGCCCACGTGGGCCTTCTTGCCCGAGAGCTTCGCAAGCTCGGCGTCGAATGCGGGGGGCTGGTCGGCCTCCAGGCGCGCCTTGAAGGGCCAGTACTCCTCGGGCTTGAAGGCCAGGCGCTCCTTCTCGCGCTCCACCACGATCTTCAAGGCCACCGACTGCACGCGCCCGGCGCTGATGCCCTTGCGCACCTTCTTCCAGAGCAGCGGCGAAATCTTGTAGCCCACCAGGCGGTCCAGGATGCGCCGGGCCTGCTGGGACTCGAAGAGCTTCTCGTTGATGGGGCGCGGGTGTTCAAGGGCCTCGCGCACGGCGCGCGCGGTGATCTCGTTGAACTGGATGCGCTCGATGCGGGGGTTGGCTTCCTTGAC